>OZ257142.1:4157500-4200666 GCA_965279035.1 Bacteroidia bacterium
ACCCTTTATAGCAGCACTTTCCAGTACCTTCCACTACCAAAATTAAGTCCACATTGTAGTCCTACAACCCCGCAATTGCCTTAACAACTGCGGTTTGGGCTTTTCCCCGTTCGCTCGCCACTACTTAGGGAATCACTATTGTTTTCTCTTCCTCCGGGTACTTAGATGTTTCAGTTCTCCGGGTTAGCTTTCCTTACGGAATGTTATGACTTCATCATAACGGGTTTCCCCATTCAGACATCTTCGGATCAAATCTTGTGTGCAGATCCCCGAAGCTTTTCGCAGCTTATCACGTCTTTCATCGCCTCTGAGAGCCAAGGCATCCTCCATACACCCTTAATTACTTTCTTATCAAACTAGACAGTTTGAATCTCAATGAGATTTTCTTGTATTCTCTTTCAATATGTCAAAGAACGTATAACGCGAACGTTATTCGTGTATGAATACCGGAATCGAACCGGTGCCTCATCCTATTTCTAGGATTGCTCTTCCATTGAGCTAATTCAACATGTAAAGAACCAAATAAGTGGAGAATAACGGATTCGAACCGTTGACCCCCTGCGTGCAAGGCAGGTGCTCTAGCCAGCTGAGCTAATTCCCCAAAAGCTTTTTATGTAGTCCCGAGCAGATTTGAACTGCTGACCCCTACATTATCAGTGTAGTGCTCTAACCAAACTGAGCTACGAGACTATAAAAACTACAGTTTCCAGAACTTGTATGGCAGACACCATCACCAGTTGGCTTTTGGTTTTATATAAAATATGAGAAAGGAGAAATAATAAATATCAAGCAGTAGAACTGCTGAAGCAAATCATCTCTAGAAAGGAGGTGTTCCAGCCGCACCTTCCGGTACGGCTACCTTGTTACGACTTAACACCAGTTACTGGTTTTACCCTAGGCGACTCCTTGCGGTTATCGACTTCAGGTACCCCCAGCTTCCATTGTTTGACGGGCGGTGTGTACAAGGCCCGGGAACGTATTCACCGGATCATTGCTGATATCCGATTACTAGCGAATCCAGCTTCATGAGGTCGAGTTGCAGACCTCAATCCGAACTGAGAACGAGTTTGGAGATTAGCATCATATTACTATGTAGCTGCCCACTGTCTCGTCCATTGTAGCACGTGTGTAGCCCAGGACGTAAGGGCCGTGCTGACTTGACGTCATCCCCACCTTCCTCCACGCTTACGCGGGCAGTTTCTTTAGAGTCCCCGACATTACTCGCTGGCAACTAAAAATAGGGGTTGCGCTCGTTGCGGGACTTAACCCAACACCTCACGGCACGAGCTGACGACAGCCATGCAGCACCTAGTTTCGTGTCCCGAAGGAAAGCTACCTTTCGGCAGCGGTCACTAACTTTCAAGCCCTGGTAAGGTTCCTCGCGTATCATCGAATTAAACCACATGCTCCTCCGCTTGTGCGGGCCCCCGTCAATTCCTTTGAGTTTCAATCTTGCGACCGTACTCCCCAGGTGGATCACTTAACGCTTTAGCTTAGACGCTGACTGTATATCGCCAACATCGAGTGATCATAGTTTACGGCGTGGACTACCAGGGTATCTAATCCTGTTTGATCCCCACGCTGTCGTGCCTCAGCGTCAGTTGTGGTTTAGTGAGCTGCCTACGCAATCGGTGTTCTGTGTCATATCTAAGCATTTCACCGCTACATGACACATTCCGCCCACTTCAAACACACTCAAGACTTGCAGTATCAATGGCAGTTCTGCAGTTAAGCTGCAGGATTTCACCACTGACTTACAAATCCGCCTACGCACCCTTTAAACCCAATGAATCCGGATAACGCTTGGATCCTCCGTATTACCGCGGCTGCTGGCACGGAGTTAGCCGATCCTTATTCTTACGGTACATTCAGCCAGATACACGTATCTGGGTTTATTCCCGTACAAAAGAAGTTTACAACCCATAGGGCCGTCATCCTTCACGCGGCATGGCTGGTTCAGGCTTGCGCCCATTGACCAATATTCCTTACTGCTGCCTCCCGTAGGAGTCTGGTCCGTGTCTCAGTACCAGTGTGGGGGATCATCCTCTCAGAACCCCTAGACATCGTAGCCTTGGTGAGCCATTACCTCACCAACTAGCTAATGTCACGCATGCCCATCTTAAACCGCCGGAGCTTTAAACTAAAAGAGATGCCTCTTCTAATTACTATGGGGTATTAATCCCTCTTTCGAGGGGCTATCTCCCAGTTTAAGGTAAGTTGCATACGCGTTACGCACCCGTGCGCCACTCGTCAGCGGTATTGCTACCCTGTTACCGTTCGACTTGCATGTATTAGGCCTGCCGCTAGCGTTCATCCTGAGCCAGGATCAAACTCTCCATTGTAAGTTTGATTTTTGTTTTCCCGATTATTCATCGGGAAGTATGTCTCAGATTTACTTCTCGTCAAAGCATCGCTGCTTGAACGCGATACTTATTATTTCTTAACCTTTCTCAATATTTTCAAAGAACGTGACAAACTTTGTTTCCTCTGTTTGTGTTACCTGTTTCTGTAACGGGCTGCAAAACTACAACCTTTTTTGAAACCTCCAAATGTTTCTCAAATTATTTTTTAAAAATATTTTGATCTCATTTTTTTGTGGAGGCGTCGCTCAAAGAACAGGGCGACAAAAGTACAACTGTTTTCGAAACCACCAAATCTTTTTTTGAAAATCTTTTTGGCTTGTTTTTCAACCGTTGTAGGGTTGTTTATGCAGACGTTTAAAGAACTAAGGGGCGGCAAAAGTACGTACTTATTTCTTCCGTGCAAGTACTTTGTGATTATTATTTATAAGACATAGATACCTATTCTGATTATCAGCTGTTTAAAATTCAGGATTCATTCCAGCTAGAGGAATGACTTTGCCATTGATAAAAGGATAAGCCTGTAAAGCGAATGTTCCTATGAAGTTAGCTATTTGTTCGGGAGTCACCTCTGCCTTGTATTTAGGTAAAGCAGAACGTAACATATCAGTATCAACTGCACCTAATGCAAGTGTATTAAATCGCATTGCAGTATTATGGTATTCATATGCGAGGCTTTCAGTTAGACTTGCAAAGGCGGATTTACTAGCACTATAAACAGACAAACCAGGATATCGCACGCTGCCTTGAAAACCACCCATACTTCCTACATATATTATGTGTGATCCTTCGGGTTGATTTAACCAAGGCAGTAATCTTTGAGTTAAAAGCAGAGGAGATGTGAAATTAACAGAAGTCATTTCTAGAATCTGATCACTAGTTAAAGACTCAAATGGTTCATTAATTAACAAACCTGCATTATGGATGAGGTAGTTTTGTCCTGGAATTATGTCTTGCAAAACAGAATCGAGTTTAAAAAATAGATCGTTTAATTGATTTAAGTCTGCTTGAACTGCTATAACATTATGGATTTTCTTTAAAGCTCCAATGTTTCTTGAAATTCCAATTGTTCTATAATCTTGTTTTGAGAACCACTTACAAAGTTCCAAGCCAATTCCTTTTCCTGCTCCAGATATAATAACAGTTCCTTTCATTGAAAAAATTTAAAAACCAGCCTATACATATATATGTATATAACTGAATGGGATGATTGAATGTAGATGTTAAACTCAAACATCGGCAAATAAATTCATCCGATAGTGTATTATATCGTTGCTCGGGGTAAGAATTATTACCTTCGTACGTTATGAATTCTATGATGCAATTGCGTTTTACACTTATTATTTGTCTTTTTTGTTCCGTCGGGAAAATCAATTCACAAACAGAGTTTGGTGAATCATTTAAAAGTCACCTATATGTGGGGGGGACATTTGGACTTGGTTTTGGCACATATACCAATATCGATTTATCGCCATTAGTGGGATACAATATTAATAGACATTTTTCGGCGGGAGTAGGAATGACCTATATGTACTATGCATATCGATATGGAAATGAGAGTGTACGTGGGAATTTTTATGGAGGTAGATTATTTACCAGGATACTTCCCTTACCTGATCAGCTTCCTGGTTTGTTTTTACATGGCGAATATGAATCAATAAATAATGAACGCTATATACAAAAGGATCCTTCTTCGCCTTATGTTTTAGCAAGAGCATGGACTCCAGCAATTTTAATTGGAGCTGGATTTAGGCAACAAGCGGGTGCAAATTCTTATTTTACTGTATCTATTCTTTATAATTTGAAAGATACTGGAACTGCATCGAGTACTATCTATGGTGGACCTCTTATCTATAGAGTAGGATTTGTATTTGGATTATATTGAATTTTAGGATGATTGCCTTAAGAAATTAAGAAAGTAACTGAGATTTAGTTCAAATCTTTTTTGTTTCAAAATGCGGTAAGGATTGAGTGGATAGCCCGAAGTGTGGTTGCATGTGTGAAAGCCGGACTATAAACGAAAGCCTGGACACCGCCCAAATTCTAAAATGATTTAACATAAAAAAAGCAGCCCAGTAGAGCTGCTCTTTTAAATTAACCTAAGAAATGGCTTTAAATATTGAGTTTTTTGGCGATATCAGAAGGGATTGATTTTTTATGCACCATGATGCAGGTTGTTTTATACCGTAAGTAAGAGGACGAACAATAGAAATATCCACCACAATCGTTGTTATCGGTACCCCAAGAATTTTTAACAATATAATATTTTGTTCCGTTTTGATCTTTTGCAATCCCTACGATATGCATTCCATGATCGTCTTGCGTACTTAAATCGTTGAAACTTTGTTGACGCATTTCTTGAGTTATGAGTTTTTGAGCAACTGGTTTTTTGAATGCGGCTTCTTTCATTTCTTTTGTAACATCGGACCAATCAGCATCGGGAACGATTGCCAATCCATTACGATGAGAAAAGCCAGGTTCGCTTACATCGGAAGCCCAAGCAACTGTATATCCTGAATTTAGCGCATTATCGACAATTTGCTCCATTTCGTCGAGTTGTACATTGTAAACCATATTCCAAGCCCAGTTGTCGGGAACTTCGAGGACAAATGGTTTATAAAAGGGATGATGAGTAAATGAACTAATTTCAATGTAGTCATCCGCTTTAATTCCTAGAGAAGCAGCATAATCGATTGGAGAAATTTGTTTTGCTTCGGTGGTAATTTTATCGGGAACAGCACCTAAGTATGCATCGAGTACTCCATTGATTGCTTTTTGCCAAGCTGGATTCATTTTACCGTCTTTTAACTTAATCATAGAGTTGAGCATTCCCGTCAAGACTTCTTCCATTTCGCTGTGTTGATGCTCTTTTTGACCATAAGCAAAACCAGAATAGGAAGCATCTGGCATCAATCCATATTGACGAATAACATTGATTACATCATGAAAGGCGCCACCTTGACTGAAATTGGTTTTCCCCATCATCCGAACATATTTTTCGGCTTTCAATTCATATGCTTTACGAGCAATAAACATTTCAGAAAGGTTGACTTTCCCTTTCCCCATGCGCTCAATCTCAGATTCTAGGAATGAAAGAGAAGAAAAACTCCAGCATGTTCCTGTATTGCCTTGGTCTTTTACTTCGGTATTTCCAATTTCTTTGACAATGGTGAATTGATATTCTGAATCTTTTTTATTGGTTCGAGTTTGTCCGAAAACAACAGTACTGAAAAGACAGGCTGCAATAGAGAGTTTAAAAATGTGTTTTTTCATGATTGGAATTGATGGTTTTGCTTTAGTGGTAATACAAAAGAAATGAAAGCATTGAAAATTTCAACGTTTCACGGGTTAAAAATCATTTATTATTAAAGGCTGTCATTGTATGAGCAACACCGATGGAAGAAAAACTACGAATGAGATCAGCACATTTTTCCATTCGTTCGCTCATTTTCTGTTTTTCTTCCTCGTTCCAAGAATCTAATACATAATTCACTTGATGGCCTTTATTGAATTCATTCCCAATGCCGAATCTAAGACGGGCATAGTCGCTTCGATTGGTAACAAGTTGAATATTTTTCAATCCATTGTGACCACCGTCAGAACCTTTCGCTCTTAGTCGAATTGTTCCAAAAGGTAAGGCGAGATCGTCGGTAATAACCAGGAGATTTTCGAAAGCGATTTTTTCTTGCTGAAGCCAATATTGAACTGCTTTACCGCTTAAGTTCATGTATGTATCTGGCTTGAGGAGAATTAGGTTTCTACCTTTGAATTTATAAGAAGTTAACCAACCGAGCTTCACTTTTTCGAATGATAAACCTTCTTTTTTAGCCAGATTATCTAAAACGCTAAAGCCGACATTATGGCGAGTATTCTCGTATTCAGAGCCCGGATTTCCAAGACCGACAATGAGGTATTTCATTTTACAAAATAAATCGAATTAGAATAAAAAAAGCCGGTACAATTTGCACCGGCTTTTCAATAAAATACTATTGAAATTATTTTTTCGCATCATCAGCTGCTTGACGAGATGCACGCGTTGCAGTTACTGCAACAACATCTACGTTTTGAGCATCTAAAAGAGTTAATCCGGGAACTGATATTTCACGGACTTTAACACCTTGACCAATTTCAAGAGGTGTAATATCGATTGAAATAAAATCTGGAAGGTCTTTCAAAAGAGCACGAACTTTTAATTTACGAAGTTTCGTTACCAAATTACCACCTGCACGAACGCCTGAAGAATTTCCAATTGTACGAACAGGAATTTGAATGATTAAAGGTTTAGTTTCATTCAACTGAAGAAAATCGGCATGAAGAACTTTGTCGGTTAGGTTATGATATTGAATATCCTGAAGCACTGCTTTGAATGCTTTTCCGTCGATTTCTAGTTCTACAGTGTGCACATCAGGGGTGAACAAAAGAGGTTTGAAATCGGCTTCTTTCACTGAAAAGTGAGTTTGCGTTTCGCTACCATAAAGTACGCAAGGAACAAGTCCTTCGACACGTAGCGCTTTTGCATCTTTTTTCCCTACGTTCGTGCGAGACGAACCGCTCATAAAGACTGCTTTCATAGTTATTTGAATTGAATTGGTTACAGATTAAAAAAATTAGCAGATAAAGTTTGAACTGATACTTTCATAATTGTGCACTTTGTGAATTACATCGGCGAACAAATCTGCCACAGAAAGTACTTTTATTTTTGATGATTCCTGTTTGAGGGGAATCGTGTTGGTAACGACTAGTTCGGTGATTTTAGATGCTTCGAGTCTTTCGAATGCTTTACCAGAAAGAACAGGATGAGTACAAAATGCGCGAACAGAATTAGCTCCTCTGTCCATAATCATATCGGCAGCCATAGTGATTGTTCCCGCAGTGTCGATGATATCATCAACAAGAACAACATCGCGCCCTTCTACTTCTCCAATGAGTGTCATCTTATCCACTTTGTTGGCTACTTTACGCTCTTTGTAACAAATAGCCATACTTGAATTCAGGTATTTAGCATAAGCGTTTGCACGTTTACTTCCTCCCATATCAGGAGCTGCCATGCATAGATTGGGCAGGTTTAAGCTTTGAATGTATGGGATGAAAATAGAAGAGGAATATAAGTGATCAACAGGTACATCGAAAAAACCTTGAATTTGGTCTGCGTGCAGATCCATGGTGATGATGCGAGTAGCACCTGCTGCTTGTAAAAGATTGGCAACTAATTTAGCTCCAATAGCAACACGTGGTTTGTCTTTTCGATCTTGGCGAGCAAATCCCATGTACGGGATAACGGCGATGATTTGTTGAGCAGATGCTCTTTTTGCTGCATCAATCATGAGTAATAACTCAAAAAGATTTTCTGCAGGAGGAAACGTACTTTGAATGATAAACATATCGCTGCCACGAATACTTTCTTCGAAAGCAGTTTGAAATTCACCGTCATTAAAACGAGTAAAGGCGACCTTCCCCAGATCAGTACCGTATACCTTTGCGATTTGCTCAGAAAGGTAGTGTGAAGCAGTTCCAGAGAAAAGCTTTACGGAAACATTATTTAAGAAAGATACTTCATCCATAATAGCGCGCGAAATTAGGGAAATTCAAAACGGCTAGCAAGCAGAAACTCATTAAATGATAGATGTATTTCGATAAAAGCAGAAAAAAAATCAAATGATGTAGATATTGAAGGAAATCCGGTTATTTTTGCAGCCCTGTTTAAGCAGGATATCAAGAATGCCCAGATGGCGGAATTGGTAGACGCGTTGGTCTCAAACACCAATATCGCGAGATGTGCCGGTTCGATCCCGGCTCTGGGTACATGAAAGCAGCTTTTTTAAGCTGCTTTTTTTATTTCCCGAATTGCTGTTCTGATAGTAAAAGGAACAATTCTGAATATGGAAAACTCTTAAATGCTATTTTGATTTTTTGCTAAGTGAGCACGGCACAAAGAAATTTAATTAAATAGATTTCTATATAATTTTGAGAATAGAACAGTATTTATACTTTTTATAAGTGATTTAGCGATTTTATTTTGGGGGATCATTAAATTAGGCATATGGCTGTTTTATACATATTATATTCTGAAAAATTAGACCTTTACTACACTGGTAATTGCTTGTCATTTGAAACTCGATTTGAAAACCACTTGAATAAAAGTTTTTCGAAAAGCTATACAACAAATGCAAATGATTGGAAACCTGTTCTCATTATTGAAGATCTAGAATATAAGCAGGCAAGATTTATAGAAAGACATATAAAGAGAATGAAATCAAAAGATTTCATTCTTAACTTAAAAAAATATCCTGAATTAACGATTAAGTTAATTCATCTCTACAAATAATGCAGGCGGCTCCGATAATTATCGGAGTGGTAGACGCGTTGGTCTCAAACACCAATATCGCGAGATGTGCCGTTCCGATAGGTATCGGAACGATCCCGGCTCTGGGTACATGAAAGCAGCTTTTTTAAGCTGCTTTTTTTATTTTACGATGTTCATCCGACAGGTTGCTGAACACCACGATAAAACGAATATCTATGAATCACATCAAACTAGTCGAAACGATTTTCTTTGTTAAGGATCAGCAAAAAAGCACTGAATTTTATAAATCTATTTTTCGCAAAAACCCAGATTTAAATGTACCTGGGATGACCGAGTTTGTACTAGCCGAAAATTTCAAACTAGGTCTAATGCCAAATAAAAGTATCGCAAAAATACTATTAGATAAGTTGCCAAATCCAGAACTTGGTAATGGAATTCCTAGATGTGAACTTTATTTATATGTTGAAAATATTGAACTTGAATATGATAACGCTATTAAAAGTGGAGCAAAATTAATCAGCTCAGTTCAAGACAGAGATTGGGGAGACAAGGCTTGTTATTTTGCTGATATTGATGGGCATGTAATAGCTTTCGCTACAAAACTATAATGTATGCTTACTTTAATAAGGTAACATTTCCTTGAACAACTTTATCTTCTCCCAATAAACTTCGGGCAGATAAACGCCATACATAGTTGCCTATAGGAGCATCTCCGGGATTCCATCCAATATTGGGTTTGTCCGAAGCAAATAACTCTTGTCCCCAACGATTGAACACTTTAAATTCAAAACGTTCTCTTGCACATCCAGAACAAATGGGGATAAACAAATCATTTAATCCATCATTGTTGGGAGTAAATCCAGTTGGGACAAACACTTGAAAATCTTCTACAACAACAATTTGTTCTTTTAAATTGACTTCACATCCTTGATCTGTGGTAACAAAATAATTTACCAAATAAATGCCTGTATCGGGCATATGTAAAGAAACAGTATCTCCGTAAAAAGTCCCAAGAACATCAACGTTCCAAGTTTCATTTTGTCCACCTTGAGTGTAACTAACTAAATGAATATCGGGTTTTGAAAGTGTTGTTATTGATGGAGAAATTGTAATACTTACTTCGGGTTTAGGCAGAATTTCAATAAAATTAACTACAGTATTCGTTCCTGTACAGCCAATGACATCCACCAATTTTAGCGAAATAGTATAGAGTCCTTCTTGCACATATTCATGAGATGGTAACGCAGAACTTGATGAAGTACCATCACCGAAAGTCCATGCATAACTAAAAGGAGCAATTCCTGAAGTTGAAGCAGTAAAATGAATTGTGGATGGTAAGCAATCTCGAATGAGATCAGCATTGATAACAGGAACAGGCAATGGCCTTACTAAGACATCTTTACTAGCCATAGGAATTGCTGGTGGGCATGATGAATTAACCGTTACAGTATAATTGCCTGAAGTAGTGATATCGATGGATTGTGATGTAGAACCATTACTCCATAAATATGTATATGGTCCTGTTGATGCAGTAAGAGTTACAGAACCTCCTTCACAAAACTCTAATGGTCCAGAAGCCGTAATGCTTGGATTTCCAGCTAAAGGAGTAACGTCAACTTGAATTGGAGAAGAGGATGGTGACACACACCCGTTTGGATCAGTATAAGTAGCGGTGTATTGTCCAGTTGTATTTACAGTGATAGAGTTAGTTGTTGCTCCATTATTCCAATGAATTCCATTTAGTTGATTTGCTTGTAATGTGGCTGAACCACCTTGGCAAAAGTTTAAAGACCCTATTGAAGAAATAATTGGAGGAGCAGGTGTTGGATTAACAGTAACATTAACTGATGCCGATACGGGAGAAACACAACCATTCACGTCCATTATTCGGACATTAAATGTTCCATTTTGTGAAACGGTGACTGAAGATGTTGTTGCTCCATTACTCCAAAGATAACTTGCTCCAGAACTTGAAGTTAGAACAATGTTTTGTCCTGAACATAGGGTTATTGGACCAGCTGGATTAATTACTGGAGCGGGAGGTTGATTAAAAACGGTGATTGTTATTGGAGATGAAGTTGGTGAAACGCAGCCATTTAAGTCGGTAACGGTTAATGTATAATTAGTAGTAGAATTCGGTGTGGCAATAGGATTTGAAATTGTTGCATCTGACAAACCTGTTGAAGGATACCATTGGTAAACAGATCCACCAGATCCATTTAACTGAGCACCAGCACCGGAACAATTAGCAGCACCAAGTCCTGGATTTGCTATAGGTAAAGCGTTAACAGTAACAATAACTTGATCGCTTGCAGTACATCCATCGACAGAAGTTCCTGTAACAGTATATGTTTGAGAAGCCGATGAAGATGCAACTGGATTAGCTATAGTAGTAGAACTTAATCCTGTTGAAGGGCTCCAGCTATAAGTAGCTGCACCTGTAGCTAAAAGAGCTGTTTGTCCACCAAAGCAATAGGAAGTATCATTTCCAGCAAAAACAGATGGCAATGGATTAACTGTTACTGTGTAATTGGCAGTAGCAGCACAGGCTGTGCTTGAGCTAGGAGAAGTAACTATGTATGTTGTAGTTGCTGTTGGACTTGCAATTACTGAACTACCAGTAGCTGCAGAAAGAGTTGTAACAGGAGACCAGTTATAGGTTGATCCACCAGAAACGTTTAGAGTTACGTTTTCCCCAGGGCAAATGGAATTATCAGAGCCTGAAATATTGAGTGTTGCTGCTGGAAGTGCATTCACTGTAATTGTTCCTGTACCATGACAACCAATGGCATTAGTACCAGTAACTGTAAAAGTTGTATTACCTGCTATTGTTGCAGTTGCAGGATTTGTTGTTGCGTTTGTAAAAGCAGTTGCAGGTGACCAAGCATAGGTAAGGTTTGTTCCTCCCGATGCAGTTAAAGTAAATGGAGTACCCGCACAAACTGGGTTTTGCGATGCTGCAACGGTTAAATTAATAGGTGGAATTACAGTAACGGTAACTGGAACTCGAGGAGTAGTGCAAGGACCAAAAGTAGCTTGGACGTAATACGTAGTTGTAGTATTTAAGACAGGAGTTGTAAACGTTGCTCCCAAAGCAATTTGAGTTGTACTCGTTGCATTTAAGTACCAACGAATTATTCCTTGAGCAGTAGCGGTAATGGTTGTAGAAGTCCCGGCGCAAATTGTTTGATTAGAAACTTGAACATTTGCCGCTGTGTTAGAAACAACATTTACATTGTATTCTTCCACTTCACCTACTTGGAGATTTGATGGACTTGGAAGATTACATGGATTTGATGGAACAGTATTATACATGCATCGAACACGCATTCTAGTTGTTCCAATTAATGCTGTTGCGGGAACTTGAATTGTTCCAGTATAAACACTATTACTTGAACCACCGGAATTGTAAACATATTCACCCGCATCAGAATAATCTAAATCTTGATTCCAATCGATCCAAATTCCAAATCCTTGTGGAAAATCACCTAGGGAATTACCACTTTGCATGGAAACATTAAACGAACAGCCCTGTGTGGCTGTAACGGTCATGTTTGAGTAATAGATAAAATTGTTAGGCTGCCCATTACAAGCAGTATTATTATTAACGATATTGGTAATTCCGTTGCTAGTAGAAAAATTATTGATGAAATCGGCAGTTACTTCGGGGCTACTTTGAAAACAAGGGTAATTGTATTGAGGAGCACAATATTGAGCATGAAGTTTCCCTGAAAAGGCAATAGTAGCTAGTGCTACCAGCAAAAGTAAGTATATCAGACTTTTATGTGAAACGATGTTCATTACCCTGCTAATATAGAAAGAATGAAGATACTTCCATTCAAATTAACATTGGATTAACGTTTATTCTACTTTGCCCTCCATCTGCTTAATTATCAAGTTGATCTCTTTTTCTGTTGATCTTAAACGAAGTTGACAAAATTCGATGAGTTCGGACGCTCTTTTTACTTTTTCTGCTAGAACATCAACTGTAACAGATTCATTGTCAATTGCCGCTGCAATTTCTTTTAATTCAGCAAATGCTTTTTCATAAGTTAAGGTTGCTGCCATTGTTCTTTTGTTTTTTAGTGACCGAAACGTCGAGTTCTGAATCGCTCAAATATACCTGAATCGAATCGCCCTTTTTTATCGATTTTGCATTGGGTTGAATCTTCCCATCAAGCAGTACTAAAGCAAATCCTCTTTTTAAAGTATTAACTGGGCTGAGTAAATTGAAAACGGTTTCATAATGATTGAGGTTTTCTTTTTTACTTTTTAGAAAGCGTTTGATTTGCAGAGAAAAATCGCTACGAATTGAATTTAATTCATGCCATTCCTTTCCTACAATCAATGTTGGTCGTGTGCTTAATTGACGGGTTAAAAGATTCATTGTTTTAGAATGTTGGTATAGTAAGCCCGTGCTTTTGCTAATAATGCGTTGTCGATTGGAATTTAATTGATCGAACTGTGCACTCAGAATATTGGTAGATGCCTGTTGAATTAAACTAAAATTTCGAGTTAGAAGGTCTTTTTCTTTAATCAACAATTGTTGCGAGCGAATAATAATTTGTTGCCTTAATTGAATGATGTTTTCTTCAAAATTACGGTTGTGAGCTAAAATAAATTCAGCGGCTTTTGTTGGTGTTTTAAGCGCTGTGTGAGCCATTAGATCGCACACAGAAATATCTTTAAGGTGACCAAGTCCTGTTAAAATTGGAATTGGAAAACGTGCCACTGCTTTAGCTAAAGGATATGCATCGAACATGAGAAAATCGGTTTGTGCTCCTCCTCCACGCACAATGACAACTACATCGAAAGTTTTCTCACTTTTAAAAATTTCAATCAATCGATTCACCAATTGTTGTCCTTGTTCATCGCCTTGAACCAAGGTTTGAAACAAATGAACTTCGAGTTTATAACCAAAAGGATTCTCCTCAATTGTATGACGAAAATCTTGCAGACCAGCACTACTCTCGGAAGAAATTACAGCAATTCGTTGAATAACATCGGGTAGTTTGATGCTTTGATTTCGCGTATAATAACGACCATTAGCAAATTGTACAACATCCGAATTTTCTGAAACCAATCTTGCAAGAGTAGCGTCGCGTTGTTGTTGAAGTTGACCAATGGTGAAGCTTGCATCAATTTTATTAAGCGCTACTTTCAGTCCATGAACTGGATGATAGTTTACCGAAATATTGACTAAAACCTGAATACCATTTTTAAAAACCTGTCCTGTTAATTGCTCAAATGTTTCAATTTCGTATGCCGATTGTCCAAATGCTACAGCCGAAACTTCTGCTTTTATTTGACCGGATGTTTCATCCTTTTCAATTAAGTGAAAGTAAAATGTATGTGTTCTGGAATAATGATTCAGATTGGAGATTTCGGCAATAACCCAAAAAGATTGTCCGGCAAAGCGATCTTGCAGCGTTTGGAGAATGATCGCTGTAAATTCTGAAAGACGAATACCGGGTTTGTTGGTTGGTATCATTTGCAAGCGTGAAAATACATGAAGTGCAAGGTCGATTGACACTTGTTGATGAATTGTTGCTGAAATAGGATTTCCGTTATTTGTAGCATGTTAAAAAAAAGGAATTTGTTGAATTTAAGTTTTGCGCTAATGCTTTTGGCGACACTCCTTCCTTTTTTGATTCTTGCCTGGTTTAATTGGCCATCGAGTGACGATTATTTTGATTGGATGTATGTTCAAGAGAACGGAATTCCAAGTGCATTAAAAAATTATTATCTTCATTGGGGAGGAAGATTTAGTAGTTCCTTCATAGTATATCTACTTAACCCTTTGCAATGGGGCGAAAACTCAGCGATGCGTTGGTTGACATTCATTCAACTTGGATTGTTCGTATTGCTTTGTTACCAATTAAGTTCTTTGGTTTTAAATAAAAATCAAACTGGTAAAACCAGTTTCAGCCTCCTTGTTTTATTGAGTCTTTTTTGGTGGTGTTATTTGCCTCGTCCAGTTGAGTTGTTATTTTGGTTTACAGGAAGTATGACCTATTTGCCAGGTTTGGTAGCGATGGGATATTGGTATTCATTGAGTCAAAAAATAAATCCACTTTCTCGAGTACAGAAAATTTTGCTGATTATACTTCCATTTCTAATTGCAGGCAGCAATGAATTAAACATTTTTTTGATGAGTTGCTTAATGGTTTGGGTAATTTCCAAGTCAGGAATAAAGCGAAAAGAAATAGTATTTGCGCTAATCTTCTTTGTGCTTGGAATTGGTTTGGCTTTGCTTGCTCCGGGAAATTCTGCGCGTTCGGAATTCTTTAGTGAATCGGCTGGTTTGCCAGTTCATGATTTAGAATTTACATGGAAACAAAGTGCAGAACTTGCGATGCATGCAATAGGAAATTTATTTTTCAAAACTCCGATTTTGTTGTTGGGATTGTTTTTGGGATTTCTTCCTAGTGTAAATCAAAAAAGCAAAAAGGAAAATAGTGCATTATTTATTGCTGTATTCATTATTCCAATAATACTGTATTCGCCATTTTGCTTTGGTACTGGACAGATGCAAGCTCCTGATCGTGTTCACAATGTTGTTTTTATCATTGAATCTTTTTTGTTTTTATGTTTTTGTCGCGGATTGGTGAATACTAAAGTGGCTATCAATTATTCCAAAGAAATGGCCATCATATTAGGATTGATTTGTTTGTTCATTCCTGGTAATCGCGTGCAATCGGCATGGAGAGATTTAGGGCGAGTAGAAGAGTATCAAAAACAGCAGGTTTCTCGCCGAAAGTATATTGAAGAAGTTAAGTTGAAGTATGATCCATTGATGATTACTTTCTCCGAAATTCAATGCATTCCTTATACGCTCTTTTATGGTGATTTAAGTAGTAATCCGCAGGATCATTTTAATCAGGGATTTGCTCGATATCATGGGATAAGAGCTGTTAAAGTTGAAGTTTATGAAGAAGCTCCGAAATAATATTAGCACTGTTTATTCGGTTGAATAATCAAATTATTTATTCTTTTCAATTATTGAATAATGACTATGATAGCATCTTGCCAATTAATCATTCATGTTTGTCTGCGACTCCATACTTTCTTGTCTTGACACACGCTTCGACAAGCTCAGCGTGCATTTAAAGAAGGTCAAGTCTGGACGATGCTGCTTACGCTCTAGGCCATTTTTCGACCATTCTGTAAGGACAATCATTTTTCTAATTTAAGTCGAAACACACCCTCGCCGCCCAGACATAGCCACCGCTCTGATCCGTTTCTAAACCTAATTATACTTAATACGTTACGTTTAAGGTTATACATTTCCTTTGTATTATGTGTTAAACTTTAATTATTATTGAAGTTAAATTTCATTTTAACTATTTGTTTTAATTTTTATTCACTCAACGGATGATTATCGTATTTCTGGTTTGTAATACATATTGAGCGATTCCGGTTTGCCGTCGGCTTTTACATCGAGTTTTGCTTCTTGATCGGATGCATTTAAAAATAATAAAGCTGCTTCTGAAGGAGCTTTTGCTTTAATGTCTTTTCCTGGTTGAAGTTGGATGAGTTCTTTTTCGGTTCCATCGGATGTGCGAAGTGAAATGATTACTGGAACATTTCCAACATTTTTAGCATACGCCGAGAATGACTTTGATTGACCACCACCAAGAAAGAATTGTTCGTGAGGTTTTATTGTAAGTTGTGACTTAAACTGGGGTGAAATAAATGCGTAAAGAATAAGAAGAATTGCAGCGAATGGGAGAATTTTTTTCATGTATTGTTTTTTAATGAACGTGCATGAATTGAAAAGGTTTAACCCGTTGTGCGGTTGAATTATCAATTTATTTTATCATATTAAACAATGAAATAAGGCTGTTAATGCTTCTTGACACTATATCATTCATGTTTGTCTACGACGTATTAATTCTTGTCTTGACACACGCTTCGACAAGCTCAGCGTGCATTTAAAGAAGGTCAAGTCTGGACGATGCTGCTTACGCACCAGGCCTTTTTTCGACCATTTTGCTCGGATAAGCTTTTTTTTCATCTATGTCGAAACACACCCTCGCCGCCCAGACATAGCCTCCACAAGATCCGTTTCTAAACCTAATTTTAATTTAAATAATTTAATCTAAAGGCATTACATAAGTAATGATTATTGGGGTAAGCGATAAATAGTGTTGAAGGATAATTCTAATTTTTAACCGCACAACGGGAAAGGTTTATTATTTTAGGTTTTCGATTTAATTTGTGTTTTTCCATTTTAATTATTGAACAATGAATCAACTTTCCTATATCCAAAATGCTGCTCCATTTGCCCAGCCAATTCTGCTATATATTCAGGAATTGGTGATGAAGGTTTGTCCGGAAGCGGAGGTGAAAATCAAGTGGAGTTTTCCCTGTTTTATATATAAAGGCAAGATGCTCTGCAGCATGGCGGCATTTAAAAATCATTGCAGTTTTGGGTTTTGGTTAACGGAGCAATTGCATGATCCACATGGATATTTATTACCAAATAATGACAAATCAGCGATGGGGAATTTGGGTAGAATTACTTCGATAGCAGATATTCCAGAAGAATCGGTGATGGTTGATTTTATTTGTCAAACAATGATTTTAATTGACAATGGAGCAAAGCTTAGCAGAAAGAAAAACACTGAACCTAAACCGTTGATTATACCTGAAGAATTAGAAATTGCATTGCAATCTTCAGCTAAGGCTGGAAATGTATTTTTAGCCTTTAGCACATCTCATAAAAGAGAATATGCGGAATGGATAATGGAAGCGAAAACTACAGCAACAAAAGAAAAGCGAGTTGCTCAAGCAATTGCTATGATGGAAGAAGGGAAAAGTAGGAATTGGAAATATGAGAAATGTTGAATAATTATTAATTACGAATCAGTACTGTCCGGTTAAAGTTTAAATCAGAAAAAAGGAGCGACCATTTCGATCACTCCTTTTGTGATTATTTTTGAGTTACGACACACCAAAATAATCATGAGTAAAAGTAAATATTTTACCGGACAGCCGATTTACAGTCAACTCCTTTCTTATCTGCCTCAGACGAAAGTAAAGAACATAGCTGATGAGCATAACGCTGATAGGTATTATAAGAACTTCAGGACTTATACGCACCTAGTAACGATGCTTTACGCAATCTTTAATCGGTGTACAGGTATCCGAGAAGTGACCTCAGGCCTACTTGCCTGGGAAGGCAGGATACAGCATTTAGGAATCAACTACTTTCCCAGAAGGAGCACGATTTCAGATGCAAATACCAGTCGACCAGCCGATGTCTTTGAAGATATTTACTACTGGCTTTATGACCGATACAAGCATTTTTTACCGGACAGCCGAAGTAAAATCGCATCCCGGCTTTATATTGTTGACTCGACAACGATTCAGTTGTTTCAGGAAGTTTTGAAAAATGCCGGTCGTAATCCCGCCGATGGTAAGCGCAAAGGCGGTATTAAGGTGCATACTTTAATGAGGAGTGATCAAGACGTGCCTTGCTTGATAAGGTTCTCTGCTGGAGCTGGAGCCGACAGCCCATTTCTGCAGAACATACACCTGCAACGTGGGTCCATTGTGGTGTTTGATCGTGGTTATAATGATTACAAGCAATACAACCGTTTCTCGGAAGAAAATGTCACATGGGTGACCCGATTACGAAACAACACCGTGATCAAAGTCCTGCGGGAAAAGAAAATTTCAGACAAGGAAAAGCAGAACGGAATTTTGCTCGACCAGATTATAGAAATGGGCCACACCAAGCACAATAACAATACACGAGTGAAGGCACGTCTTATAAAATATGAGGACAAAAAATCGAAGAGGATATTTGAATTCATAACCAATAACAATCAATTCAAACCCTCCTCAATCGCACTGTTTTATAAAAATCGTTGGCAGATCGAATCGCTATTTAAGCGTATCAAACAGAACTATCCGATGCAAAGCTTCCTTGGAGAGAGCGAAAATGCGATCAAAATCCAAATCTGGTGTGCCCTGATCGCTGACCTTGTCTTAAAAATTGTCAAAGCAAGAGCTGGTAAAAACTGGTCGTTTTCAAATCTTGCAGCCATGGTCAGGCTACATTTGATGACCTATATCAACCTTTTTGAATTCCTCATCAATCCTGAAAAATCGCTAATTAGAAATCAAATTAAATCCTTTCAACTGCCATTGTTCCCTCCATAGGGGGCTTTATTTTAAATAAATACCATCAACACCCGCATTTACTGCAACTACAGAAGGTAAATCATGCAATCTCAATTTTAACCGGACAGTACTGATTACGAATTATTAATTATTAATTACGAATGGGGGTTACGATAAACGACAAATTTTGCATCTGTGTGTGGTGACCTGGGACTTAAGTCCCAGGGTGCTGATGTTAGAGATTGACATTATCCTGCAAGCATTTTCGTGCTATTGATTGATTTTTCTAAATCTTGCATCTGTGTAAGGTAGCCTCTGACTTAAGTCCGAGGGTGCTGATAGAGATTGGCAGTATTTAGCAAGCATTTTCTTGCGACAGGGATTGAAGCCATTACCGCTTGGCGACTGAAAGGAGAAAAGCAGTAGAGGCGGAAAGCCCGGTAATGGCGAGGTGGAGAGAAGCGGAACCTTGCCATTAGTTGCACAAATTAAAACAATAATATTCCGAGTTTTAAATTGAGATATAGACCGAAGTTTAATTTTGTAGCTTTTATATTAGTAAGATAGCTATTTTCATTATTGCTAAATGCAAACAGATTTGCTCCGTTTTTATGGGCAATTAGGGAGGAAAAAATGTTGTCTGAACTATTTGGAGAGTTTGTGATATTTAAAGATGTTCCAAAATTTAAATCGAGCATCATACGTGAATTTAGCAAATAGTTTTTCCCACCGCCCATAAATAAGCTAAAGAAAGACACATTTACATCTTTAAAATTAACTCGCCTTACGCCATCATAAATTAATTGCCAAGAATAATCATATTCATGAGCATAAATATAAGGTGCATTAAAAGATCCTGATATTATTTGTTTACCTGCTTTAAATCCTAATTGAAAATAACTTCCATAAGGAGCAGATATAGCTCCTCCACGATAGAAATTCATTGAAAGTCCAAATACCCGTTGCTTTGCAGTAATATGCACATTGGGTTGATATGAAACTTGATGGTTTATTAGTTCAGCTAAATCATAATTCGAGAATTTTGATTTAATTATCTCTCTATCATAGTTTGGCAGGTATTGATCCCATTTATTATTTGTAGCGCGCTCCATCCAATAGATAAAATTTGACCCTTTGAAAATGCCATGAATGGGAGTTTGGGTGATCGAGTAGCTTAGTGCAATGGTAAAACTTCGTGTTACTACAGATTCTAATTCGATGTTTGTAATGGGGCGACGGATTCCATTAACTATATCTGTTTTTAATAGAAATCGTTTGCCCATAATTCCCACTTGAGAAATAGAAGGGAGTGTGAGAATAGTTAAAACGAGAATTAGCAAATAGGACTTACGCATAGTGAATGAAAATCGAATGAATATAGATTATTAGATATAACCCGTTGTGCGGTTAAAAAGCCAAAGTATGTTTGACCTGGTTTAGAGGTCTTTGATTGATCATATTCAAGTATTGTAGACAAGTGAATGCCCCTATTTTACTAGTGATTCGTGCAAAGAATCCATAAAAGCTTTTAGCAAAATTCTTTTTAATTGAGAACTGATCACAGAATTGAGAAAAGGTTGTTTCGATTCTTTTTCTTGTTTTGCGATATAGTGGATTCCATTGAGTTGGTCCAACTTGATTTCCACGCAATGGTGTAATCAATTTTACTGAGTATTCTTTGAATAAACTTAATTGGATGTTTTTCCCAATATAACCTTTGTCCCCAAGCAAATTTACATTCTCTAAAAACCCTTTTGTCATATCATCTAAAGTCTTTACATCATGCACATTTGCTTGCGTTATAGCGAAATTATTGATTACTGAATTTGAGCTAACAACCATATTGAGTTTATAACCAAAATAATGCGTTTTATCAATTGCAGAAAATCCTTTTGCAGGCAAAAAATCAAGATCATCTTTCATAATTTTAAGATTACTACAACGAACAAAACGACAAATTGGAAGAGGCATTGAATCTATGATAAAAGTTTCTTCTCCTTCAGAAAGTTCATTACTTAGTTTTTCAGAGAGCTGATCAATAAAAGGCTGCAAGAATCTTCTGCGTCGATTGAAATTAGTTCTGTCTGGAAGTGTTTTGCAATACTTTGGATATGAATTTCTTAGAATTGAGAATAGCATGTTTTCAGAATCTATTTGCATTGCTTCTGCTGTAAAAGCCAATGCAACTATCTCAATATCTGAAGCTTTAGGCTGGTTCGAGTATCGACGAAAATTTCCATTTGTCAGATTATCAGCGCCATATACTTCGATTAGCAATTGACGAAACTTGGTTATATTCGCTATGAGGTTGTGCATATTAGATTTGTGTGAGAACTCTTCTAATATACTGTATATCAGTTTAATGCACAACCTTATTTTAAATTAATTATCTACATATTCAACCGCACAACGGGTTAGATATAACTTAATGAATAAAAATTTAGCTGAGTTATTTCGCATTTTTTAATTAGAAAACTCAGTACCAACATGCTCTTTAAATTCATTTCTAATGATATTAAAACAAGAGTATTCCGAGTTTAAGGTTGAGATATAATCCAAAATTTACTTTAGATGTATGTTGACTAATTGTAATGCTTTTTTCATTATCGCTAAAAGCAGCCAGATTAGCTCCGTTTTTATGTGCTATTAAGGAAGAAAAAATATTATCTGAATCATCTTTGGGAGTAGTAACATTTAAAGAAGTTCCAAAATTTAAATCGAGCATCATGCGTGAATTAAGCAAATAGTTTTTTCCTCCACCCATAAATAGAGAAATGAATGACACATTTACATCTTTAAAATCAACTCGTTTTACTCCATTATAAAAGTATTGATAAATGAAATCATTTTTAAAAGCATAGATATAGGGTGCATTGAATGAACCCGATATTATTTGTTTTCCCGCTTTAAAGCCTAATTGAAAGTAACTTCCAAAAGGGGCCGAAATAGCGCCTCCATGATAGAAATTCATTGAGAGCCCAAAAACACGCTGCTTTGCTGTGATACGCACATTGGGATTAAATGAAGCTTGATTTTTAATTAAAGTAATTAAACTATTGATATCATAATTTGAAGTAATATCATTTCGATTATAATCAGGAAGATATTCGTTCCATGTTTTATCGGAAGAATGATCCATCCAATAGATAAAATTTGAGCCTTTGAATATGCCATGAATGGGAGTTTGGGTGATAGAATAGCTCAGTGATAGTGTAAAACTTCGCGTTAATGCTGTTTCTAATTCGATGTTCGTAATGGGGCGACGGATTCCATTGACAACATCTGTTTTTAATAAAAATCGTTTGCCCATAAGGCCCACTTGGGCATGCACACAATTGCTTTGAACAACTAAAAATACTATGCTTAATAAAACAAATGTTTGTCTTAATTTAATGAATTGAGTATTGGTAAATACTACGATCATATTTTTTTTAAGGCATTGAATGTGTCGAAAATCAATGGAGTTAACTTTCGTTTTTTCATAGGTCCATTGATCATTTTAATTTCCTGATAAGTGATAATTCCGTGACTAACATCCGCAATTATATGAATGAGATAAGAATGGTCTTGACCTGAGAAAACTTCTAAAATTCCAAAATAGGGTGTTCCATATTTCTTTTCTAATTCTGACATTTCTGCTGGAATAAAAGTATTTACTACAAATACTTGACTTGCTACACGCTTATAATTCGCTTCGTAAATTTCATTGAGTGGATTGTCCTGGTTGCTAATTGCTTGCAAAACGACTTGACGAAGTGGAAGTAATTCTGTAAAGAACTCTGTGCCTACATCTTTTTTTCCGTCACTGGAAATGACTTCGTATTTAAAACCACTATCTTTAGAATATCGATTCACGATTTCGAGAAATGATTTTCGCATTTCACGACCTAATTCATAATTTTGATCATTGTCTTCTAAATTAAAGTAGGCTTTATATTCGGGATTAATTAGCACTACTTTTTTAATTGCTTTTTTCTCCTTAGGAAATTGTTCTGAATATAACGTGTAGATATATCCACTTGAATACAAGCAACTACTTAGACTATTGATAATAATTAAGAATAAAAACCAATTAAAAATTTGGCGCATATTATTTAATTTTTTGAGCAACATAGCCCGAATAAATACCATCGGGAAATTTGGTTGAATAATTTCGATAATGAATTTCGGCAGCATCTTTTCCTAAGTGCATTTCGGCTGCAGCTCCAAGATAAAAAAGCAAATCTTGATCATCAGGGAATTTCTCATACTTTTTCTTGGAATATGTATAAAGCATTTTTCCAAGATCTGTTGATTTCGTTTTACTAAAAAATAATTTCAAGCGTGCTTTTGAAACATTTCCGTTGATTTCTGCTTTCGAAAAATAATCATCTAAAACTCCGTTTTCTTTTAAGCGACAAAGCCAATAGAGATTTTTTACTACCATTTCGTTTGCAAGGAGATTATTGGGCTCTTTTTCTAATAGAATTAATCCTTCGTGCAGACTATTTAAATATTCACTTCCATTGTATGAATTAATGGATAATTCAAATTGTGCTTTGTGATGAATGGATTGATATTCACTTTCTAATTTAGGTGTTGCAGGGATATAATTTAACGAACCTAAAATCTCAGTAATTGCTAAAACGCGCTTTTCAATGTCAGGATGCGTTTCTCCAGAATCATCATTTCCAGAGATAATCGATCGGTTTTTCTTTACTGATTTTTTCAACTCGCTTTTCAGCATTTTCCGATTAAAAAAGGCAGTGTCGACAGTGAATATATCTGAATTAAAAAAGAATGATAGATTATTTACAAGTGTGTCGTTATTGATTGCAGATTCAACTAGGGCAAGTGATTTTGAGGCTTCTCGTGCATCGAATGGTGTGCGTGTTAAGAAAGTTAGTCCTGCAGCATCTGCTTCGAATTCAAATTCGCGTGAGTACTGGAGCATTTTATACATGCCTGCTTTGCGCGAAATGGCCTCATTATTTCCCAAATCTTTCCCATTTTTCTTCTTACGTAATGCATGTTGCTTTTTGTAATGACAAATTTCATGTGCTAGAACAGAAGCCAATTGGGAAGAATTCTCAAGCTTAGCAATGAGTCCAACATTCACGATAATTACACCATTTGCCATACAGAATGCATTGGCTTCGGTGTTTCTAGTTGCTATAATTCGAATGTCGTTTTTTAATTCCGGCATAAACACCAACATTTCTGCTAGCATTTTTTCCAAAAAGTCGGTCATCTCATCATTGACATAAATTTGACCTGAATTCAATAATTCGAGCAATTGATAATTTGCTTCCTCGTACATTTTCAGTGCGAGTTTTTCTTCTAAAATATCTTGTTTTTGAGCGAGCGATTTTGCCTCTTCGATAACATCCAAAGAAAAAATTGCTGGCAAAGAGCCCGAAGTCATAATAAAACGATCAGCATCGTTGCTCTGTGCGAATGAAATCGAACAAACCCCAAAAAGAGATAATAAATAAAAGCTTCCTTTTAGAATAGTTTTCCCCATTGGACAAATCTATCAAAATTCTACCTTAAGATAAAGAGATAAACTTGATTGTGTAAATCGAAACAATTCCTTTAGGATTAGGAGAAAACTCTAAGGAAAAATTGGAAACTAAAGACCTAATAATATTTCCTGCCCTTTTTTTCCATTGAACAACATGCGTTCAGGATTTTCTAGAAGTTCTTTCACTTTCACCAAAAAGCCAACTGATTCGCGCCCATCTATTATGCGATGGTCGTAACTTAAAGCCACATACATTATTGGTCGAATAACAACTTGTCCGTTAACAGCCATAGGTCTTTCCACAATATTATGCATACCTAAAATGGCACTTTGTGGAGGATTGATAATAGGTGTGCTCAACATGGAACCAAAAACACCACCGTTGGTAATGGTGAACGTTCCACCCGACATATCATCGACAGTAATTTTTCCATCGCGTGCTTTAGCTGCCATTGCTGCAATGTTGCGTTCAATATCGGCTAAGCTTTGCGTTTCGGTATTGCGAATAACTGGAACCATCAAGCCTTTAGGTGTTGAAACAGCAATGCCTACATCGCAGTAATTATGGTAAACGATTTCTTCACCATCAATCATCGCATTCACCGCAGGAAAAGCTTCTAGGGCAATGGTTACAGCCTTCGTGAAGAATGACATAAAACCAATTCCAACACCGTGTTTTTCTTTGAATTTATCCTTGTATTGTTTACGCAGCTCCATAATTGGGCTCATGTCCACTTCATTAAACGTGGTGAGCATGGCCGTTTCATTTTTCACACTTACCAAACGTTGAGAAATCTTCTTACGAAGTGTTGTCATTTTCTCGCGTTTGGAGCTGCGTTGAGTTTCGGTTGTTTTGCCCCCAAATCCAGAAGCTAATAATACATTTACATCGCTTTTGGTAATTCTTCCGGCAGGACCGCTTCCTTTTATATCGGAAGATTGAACGCCATTTTCAGTCATTATTTTAGCAGCTGCGGGCGAAGGAATTCCAGATGCATACGTGCTCGGAGTTTCGGTTGGAGCTTTTGCAGCGTTCTGTATTACCTCTTTCTTTTCAGGAGCTTTTTCAATTTTCGTTTCTGCTTTTGAGGCGGGAGCTTCTGCTGAAGTATCGATTGTAGCAATCACATCGCCTACGGCAACGGTTGTTCCTGCTTCTACTTTAATACTGAGTTTCCCAGCTGATTCTGCATTCACAGTAAGTGTTGCTTTATCCGAATCAATCTCGCAAAGCTCTTCGTCTTTCGCTACATAATCGCCTTCCTTTTTTAACCAGTTAGCAATTTCTACTTCGTTAATTGACTCTCCTGGTGAAGGTACTTTGAGCTCGATAATCATGATGTGTGATCGATATTAGTTGGGTGGGCAAATTTAGTCCAATTCATCGGGCATTTCATGTGTTGATTGCGTCCGATTTCATTGTGTATTTTTTGAATAATTCAGTTAATTAAAATTGATTATTCAAAAACGGATTTCATTAGTTTTTTCTGTTCAACAGCATGTCGTTTTGAACTTCCCGTTGCAGGACTTCCGCTCTCGGCGCGTGATGCAACTTGAATATTTAGCTGACGAAGATTTCGAAGAATGTAATTCCAAGCACCCATGTTTTCGGGTTCTTCTTGAGCCCAGACAATGCTTTTGGCTTTGCTATATTTTTTAAGCACTGCATCCAATTGTTTTTTAGGCAATGGATATAATTGTTCTAATCGAACGATTGCGCAATTTTCGGCTTTCCGAGATTCTTTCTCTTCAAGCAAATCGTAATAGATTTTGCCATTACATAAAATCACTTTCTCGATCTTCGAAGCATTTGCTGTTGCATCGTCGATTAATTCTTGGAATTGCCCTTTGGTTAATTCTGTTAATGAACTAACGCAACGCGGATGACGCAAGAGACTTTTGGGTGTGAATACAATTAAAGGTTTGCGAATATCTCCCTTGAGTTGGCGACGAATTAAGTGGAAGAAATTAGCCGGTGTAGTTGCATTGGTCACATATATATTTTCTTCGGCACAAAGCGTTAGAAAGCGTTCCATTCTACCTGAACTATGTTCTGCACCTTGTCCTTCATACCCATGAGGAAGAAGTAAAACCAGTCCGCTCATGCTTCGCCATTTATCTTCGGCTGAACTGATAAATTGATCAATGATAATTTGAGCACCGTTATTAAAATCACCGAATTGAGCTTCCCATACAGTGAGTGAATCGGGCATTGCCAAAGAATAGCCGTAATCAAAACCAAGCACACCGTATTCGCTGAGCAAGGAATTGTAAATCTGGAATGTAGCCTGTTTGGGATCTAGATTCGATAATGGAATGTATTCTTCTTCGGAATCTTCAATTTTAAGAACTGCGTGACGATGTGAAAACGTTCCTCGTTCCACATCTTGTCCCGAAAAACGAACTGGATTTCCTTCCATCAACAAGGAACCATAAGCAAGCAATTCGGCCATTCCCCAATCGAGTTGCGTTGCACCTTCTATCATCTGTTTCCGATCGTTAAGCAACTTTTCCATTTTCTTGAAAAGCGTCATCCCTTGAGGAACCGTATAAAGTACTTTTGAAATTGCTTTCAGCTTTTTCAATTCCACCCCGGTTTCGGGAGATGAATCGAAGTCGGATTTTTTAGAAGAGCGAATGTGTTTCCACTGATCTCCTAAAAATGGGTTAATCACAGTACGTTCTCTTTTGCGTGCGTCATCTAAAGCAGCATCAAGATTTGATCGTAGTGTTGAATCGTATGTATCAGCTTCGCTTTGTGACAATACATTTTCTGCACTCAATTTCTCGAAATAAATCTGACGAGGATTGGAATGTTTGGCGATTGCTTTATAAAGAATTGGCTGAGTAAAACGAGGTTCATCGCCTTCGTTGTGACCATATTTTCGATATCCAAGCAGGTCGATAAATACATCCCCATGAAATTGTTGACGAAATTCCATCGCCAATTGAACCGCATATACAACCGATTCAACATCATCGGCATTGACATGAAAAACGGGACTTAGCGTGACTTTGGCAACATCGGTACAATAGATCGATGAGCGTGCATCGAGGTAATTGGTAGTAAAACCAACCTGGTTATTGACTACGATATGGATGGTTCCACCCGTTTTATAGCCATCTAATTTGGCCATTTGAACCACTTCGTAAACAACGCCTTGAGCGGCAACGGCAGCATCACCATGAATAATGATAGGAGCAATTTTATCGTAATTATTCGAGTGTTCAGTTTCTGCAAAAGCACGCGCCATTCCTTGCACTACAGGTCCAACTGCTTCGAGATGCGAAGGATTGGGAGAAAGTGTCATTCGGATGTTTTCTCCACCACGTGTTTTTACTCGGGAGGAATAGCCCAAATGGTATTTCACATCACCCGAAAATTCTCCATCATCGTCGTATTCTTTCCCTTCGAATTCAGTAAAAATACTGCGAGCGTCTTTTTTGAAAATATTCGAAAGCACGTTCAATCTTCCACGATGCGCCATTCCCATGACAAACTCACGAATTCCAAGCTTAGCACCGTTTTCAATGACTTGATCAAGTGCAGGAATTAATGCCTCACAACCTTCGAGAGAAAAGCGCTTTTGTCCAACGAATTTTTTATCTAAAAAGCTTTCAAAACCAACGGCATCATTGAGTTTAGAAAAAATTTGCAGCTTTTCATCTTTAGAAAATTTCGCATGCCCTTTAGAATTTTCCATGCGTGTTTGAATCCAATGAACAGCTTCTTGATTTCGCATGTACATGTATTCAACACCAATGCTGGAGCAGTATGTTTCTTTGAGATGATCAATGATTACTTGAAGTTTAGCAGCACCAATTCCAATCAAAGAACCAGCTTGAAAAACTGTTTCTAAATCGGAAGTAGATAAACCAAAATTTTCGGCATCGAGCGTTGGTGTGTACTGTCGGCGCTCACGTACCGGATTTGTTCTGGTAAAAAGATGGCCTCGAGAACGGTAAGCATTGATTAGGTTGATGACTTTGAATTCTTTACTTACATTTTCAGGAATCGCTTCTGTAGTTCCAGATGTAGGTTTGACGCTGTATTGTTTATTGGCAAAATCAACACCTTCGAAGAATTTGCCCCAGCTTTCGTCAACCGAATTTGGGTTTTCGCGGTACTGAGAATATAGGAAATCCAATGCTGAAGGTTCGGCATTGGAGATATATGAAAATGAATCCATTGGGAAGGGTAAAAATTGGAGCGCAAAATTAAGTTAAAATTGAAGGCTGCGCTTATATGGAATGAATGGAAAAATGGAAAAAATGTTTTTTAACCTGATGCCCGGATGACTAATCAAAATTTATTTTTCATTTCAATCATTGAGATATTACTTTAGTTGCATCTTGTTAATAAATCATTCATGTTTGTATACGACGTATTAATTCTTGTCTTGAAACAAGAATTAATCAACGGCGAAGCCCTCATGAGTTCATTTTAAAAATAAACACTTACGAATAAAGAAGTTCAAGTCTGGACGATGCTGCTTACGCTCAAGGCCCTTTTTCGACCATTCTGCAAGTATAAACTTTTGTCCAATCGATGTCGAAACACACCCTCGCCGCCCAGACATAGCCACCACAAGATCCGTTTCAATTCTAAACCTAATATTAATTTAAATAATTTTATTTAAAAGCATTACATAAGTATTGATTATTGAGGTAAGGGATAAATATTTTTGAAGGATAATTCTAATTTTTAACCTCACAACGGGTTTTAAATTATCAACTTAATTTTTCTAACCTCCTAAAGGTTTTACTATTCTTCGTTAAATAATGAATTGGAAGTGTTCGGACTATACAGTTTCCGAAGAACTACTTTTTGTAGTTCGCGCTTTATGATGATTTCAGCAAAAAGACGATCATCAATTCCAGGAGTTGGCATTCCTTGAACTAATTGTTTTTCGGACACATCGACACGATATAGCAAATTAAAAAGCTGTTGCGCACTTCGATCGCGAAAGGCCATTTGGAGCGTGTTACAGAGCTCGTCGAATGAATACTTTTGAGTAAGAAGCAGTTTAATTGGAAATCCAGCTGAAGCGAAATCTTTCTTCAACTGAAGAATTAATTCCCTCAAAATATCCTTTTGAATAAAATACGGCTCTATGGATGAAGCTGAATCGGTAAGTTGCGGATATTTTGTGGAATCTGAACTCATAGAACGAGTCGGGAGTTCAATGAAGAATTATTTCAAATTGAATTTAAAATTCCCCATGAGTTTTCCATCGAGGTAAATCTCAGAAATATAAAGTCCTGAATTTAGATCTTCTAATTGATCCCAATCGAAAACAACTTCTTCGCGATTGTTTGAATACTGAACAACTTTACGAAGTGTATATTCTGATGAACGGCCATCTTCTTTGGTAAATGATCCGCTTGCATTGTTGGGATCGGTAAGAGCGTAACCATCTGGTTTAATAATGCGCAAAACCACTTCGCGATCTCCTTTCGGTGCTACTTTATTCTCGGCAATTACAAATAGTGTTGAGATTCGGCTTACACGCTTGGCCTTGGTGGTTTCTTCCATTCGGCCTTTTCCTTTATCTCTGAGCGTTTTAACAGAAATACTTTCAGCTTTTAGCACAGAAGCTAGTTCCACTTTCTGACTTAAATCCTTTTGAGTTTTATTTAGATTATCAACTTCTTGAGTTAGGTTGATGTTAGCAAAACGAAGCTCTTTGTTTTCTTTAATCAATTGATCAATTTGTTGACGATAGCCATCTCGAATGACTTTCATTTCAGCAAGTTGACGTTTTAATAAATCGATGTCTTTGTTTTCTTTAATTAAGAAATCAATTTTTTGTTTTTGTTTGGCGATATCTCCATTTGCTTTTTCTAGTAAGCTATCGAGTTGAATATTTTTTCCTTTGAACTGATCTAATTCAAAAGTCATTGCTTGGAAATCATTCTCGAGTGATACTTTGAAGGAATTAAGCGAATCTACTTGAGCGCGTTCTTCAACAACTTGCTTTTCGGCTGTAGTAGAACGATTGAGTAGATATACGTTTCCAACTACCGAAACCAAAAGCAGGATACTTAATATCCAAACTAAGCGGTTGTCTTTTTCTTTTTTGTCGGTCTTCGCTTCCATAAATTAACCAAGAGATACGTTTGTGAAAGTTTCTTAGCGCTGCAAAAATAACATTTTTTAAAGGGAGCAGCTTTGATAGGAGAGTTAATTTCGAATGAAACTTACACAGACTCAAATCCTTAATAAACTGACAATTAAGAATCTTACATCCGTTTTTTAAATCATTCGTTGAGGTTATATTTCTTTTTGTATTTGGAATATAATTCTTTCTGATCGGTATCAATACTCACAGCTTTACCATCAATATACACTTGAATAACAGACGAATACATCATATCCAAGGCATTCCCTTCGGAAATAAAGAAACAGGCTTTCTTCCCAGTTTTGAGACTTCCTTCCTTTTTATCGATGGACAAAATTTTGGCGGGATTGAGTGTGATTAATTGGAGTGCTTCAGCTTGATTTAAACCATAAGCAGAAGAAGTTCCAGCTAAAAAACCCAGATTTCGTGTTCCCATGGCTTCCATATCTCCGTCATAGGAAAGAGCTACTAGTATTCCTGCTTGCTGGAGTTTTGCCGGAAGACGAAATATTTCTTGAGGAATTTGGTCGGGCAAATCGGGCAAACGGTGAATGCGAGAAAGAATTACAGAAACGGAGAATGCTTTCAACAAAGGAATGACTTCGGCACTTTCGGCACCGCCAACAATGACAATGCGTGGAATTTTAAATGAAGCTGCAAATAAAACGGCATCACTGATATCGCGTGCTTTATCTGCATGTAGATACAAGGCTGCTTTTCCAGAGAATACGCCTTTCATCGATTCCATGCGCACATTCTTAGGTGTAGCATCTTTCAACTCAGCATAGGCTTTGGCTTCACGGAAAAAATCTTGAAGGAGAGCAATCTGTTTCAAATTGCGATTGCTATTTCGTCCACCAGTATCTGCTGGACTTAAATGAAACGGTGCTTCTGGCCAATTCACATGAATTCCATCATCCGCATAGCGAACGGCATCTTCCCAATTCCAACCGTTCATTCTGAAAACCGAGGAGCTACCACTGATTAATCCTGCCTGCGGACAAGCTTGAACCGTTAAAATTCCATTGGCTCGCACCGTTGGAATAATGCGTGAATCAGTATTGAACGAAGCCAGACTTCGAACGTGTGGATTCAAGGTTCCCACTTCTGCATAGTCGAGTGTGGCACGAACAGCATCAATCTCACGTAAACCGATGGTGCTATTTAGAGCGATAAAACCCGGATAAATGTGTTTTCCTTCCACATTTACAATTTTCTCGTATGCCGATTTGTCGATACGAACAACCCGAGCATCTCCAACAAGAACTATGGAATCGCCACGTATTCCGAAAACACCATTTTCGATAATACCGTTTTCGGTGTGAATAGTTGCTCCTTGAAAAAGGATGGAAATGGGTTCTGTTTGAGCAAACAATTGCACTTGAATAATCAAACTCAGAATTAGTAAATAGGCATTTCTCATTTTGAAACCTCCTCTTCCATTAAATCACCAGTGTATAAATCTTCGCAATGATATTCGTGTCGTTTTTTAGGTAGAGGAGTTTTTAATTTTTTCCCTTTGCCTCCAGCTTTTAAAAGTTTTGCTGTAATACGCGCCCGTTCTGCATTTGCCTGCTTTTGAAGCTCTTCATTTCTAACTGCATCGTAGTAGCGAATTCCATCTACAAACGTCATTTCTACATGTGCTGAAATGGAAAGCGGATTGTCGCTCCAAATAACTATGTCGGCATCTTTTCCTGCTTTTAAACTTCCCGTGCTGGCATCAATTTTCAGCATACGAGCAGGATTGATTGTTACCAATTTCAAGGCTTCTTCTTGTGTTAATCCACCGTACAAAATGGTCTTCGCTGCTTCTTGATTTAAACGTCGTCCCATTTCGGTATCATCGGAATTAATTCCCGTGTTAACACCCATTTTTGTTAGAAGAGCAGCATTGTATGGAATGGCGTCATTCACTTCAAATTTATATGCCCACCAATCGGAAAATGTAGAAGCATTGGCGCCATGTGCTTTGATTTTATCAGCCACTTTATATCCTTCGAGAATGTGGGTGAATGTATTCACATGAAATTTCATGCTATCGGCCACGTGTAGCAACATATTGACTTCCGATTGCACGTAGCTATGACAGGTAATATTTCGTTTGCCATCGATGATTTCGGCAATTGCATCCAATTCCAAATCGCGACGGAAAGGCTCCATTTTTATACGTTGTGAGGCACTTGCCTTTTCCCATAAAGCGCGATTTTTCTGATATTCTAACGCACGTTGAAATGCATCAAAATACACTTGCTCCACACCCATGCGAGTTTGTGGAAATCGAGAACGTTTGGAATCGCCCCAATTACTCTGTTTCACATTTTCACCCAAAGCAAACTTGATGTGCCCCGGAGCATTTTTATTCTTCATTTCTTCGGGAGTTTTTCCCCAGCGAAGTTTGATGACAGCCGATTGTCCACCAATAGGATTGGAAGAACCATGAAGCAATTGCGCCGAAGTAACACCACCTGCTAATTGAAAATAAATACCCGGATCGCTGCTTTCGATTACATCGCCGATGCGAACTTCTGCTGTATTATTTTGACTTCCTTCATTCACACCACGTGTAATGGCGATGTGCGAATGTTCATCAATAATGCCCGGAGAAATATGCTTACCCGTTGCATCGATTATAGTGATTTTTGCCCCTTTGGGAGATTGAGAAGAAACATCGAGGTTTTGACCAATGGCGATTATTTTTCCTTGATGAATGAACAAATCTGTATGTTCTAATTTTCCTGCTTGATCGCTTGTCCAGATAGTTGCATTGGTAAACAAAACGCTTTCTTCCTTCAAGATACTGTCTGAACCAAATCCACCAAATGGGTAATTCAAGTGAAGTGAATCGACCGTAAAATATTGACTTGTATCGGCTTTGGTGCTGTCTTTATATGATTCGGTAAAACGGGCAATCCAATTGAATTCTTTTCCAATTGAATTAGCTCCTTTACCAGAAATATTCGTCTCATTTTCTGTTGAGTAAATGCTTCCATTGAGTCGAATTGGATCTCCAAAAGATGAATGAGTAAACTGAATATCGACGCGACTTCCATTGATATTCATGCTCACCTTTGAAGATTCTTTCCCAACAAGTAGATTGGCTTCAGGCTTCGATGCAGATTGACGAATATCCAAGATCGATTCGGGAAAACCATCGGCAGTAAGTGTCCATTTTCCTCGGAGATCTTTTGGTTGATAAGGCTCTGCATCGTACGCTATACCTTGAACCCAGGTTTGAACTATGCGATTGGAAGGATGGAAAAGCGTATCGCTCGAAAGGAAAAAGCTGGCTTCCATTCCAGTTTTGATTGAGCCAATTCTATTTTCTGCACCTATCATTTTCGCTGGCGATGAAGTAAGTGCTCGTAAAGCTTCTTTAGCGGGAAGTCCAGCTTTAACAGCTTTTGAGAGCATATCCATGGTTTGACTTACGTCTTTCAATCCAGCAGAAGAAAATGCAAATGGAATTCCTAAGCGATATATTACTGCTGCGTTTGTTGCAGCGGCTTCCCAATGCATTAAATCGGCAAGAGGAATATGTCGGGCTGCATAGGTATCGTTTACATCCCAACCTTCGGGAAGGTTTAAAGGAAGAATCAATTGAACGCCTGCTTCTTTTATTTCTTCACTTCGTTGATAGGCATCATCGACTCCAAATACGATGAATTTCTTTCCAAACTCCTCCCCTATTTTGGAAACGCGAAGTATGTCTTCCCAATTGGAGCAAGTGAAAATGGCAGGTATTTTTTCTTGCTCTTTGATTGCTTCATACGATTGATTGGTATATCGTGCATTTCCACCTTGAGCATACCATTGAGCATCATACATCGTTTGGCGGAGAAGTGCGATGCTTCCCATCAAAGAGGAAGGATAATCTTGCGATGAACTTCCTTTATCGAAAGAATAAAACGAAGCAGCTTTTTCTTTCAGAATGACTTCTTGCTGTTTTTTATCCGCCAGGCTAACCAAAACTCCTGTCCCACGCATGATTCCGTCTTGTGCATGGCTCAACATTGAACCAAAACCAGCTTTCCTTAAACTAGCTGCTCGGGATGCATCAACACTGAAATTTTCTACTGCATTCACTTCGGGATGAATGGCCATATTCCAACTGTAAGCCCCGGCATCTGTGCGATCGGCTGATTCTTCTGAGCGACGTTTTCGTCCTTCAGGTTGAGGAATTCCGTATCCAGACCAAAGTTCGACAAAGGCTGGATAAAGGTGTTTCCCATTTTGGGGAAGAACTACAGCTCCAACAGGAATTACAATGGAAGTTCCCACGTTTAAAATAACACCATCGCGAATAAGAATGGTTGCGTTTGGAATGACTTCATCGGCCGAACTGTGAACAGTAACGTGTGTAATGGCATAGGTTAAATGCCGCTCATCGGGTACGCCATTCACGGGATGTGGAATCTGTGCAGAAGCTCTGTATGAGAGAAGAACCAGAAGAATAATAGAAAGCTGCTTCATTTTCCAAATGTACACAGCAAACGTTCTTAGCAAAGCGGTACAGGTGAAATGAAAAAAGATTCTTCGAGTTGATGGATATTTCCAGTTATAGAGAATGGTTTGATTCGTTCTTGTTGTTGATTTCTAATCTTACTTCCAATAATTTTTCATTAAATCTGCAACCCAATCAGGTTGCCTGATTTCTCCTTTCGGCAGGAATTCCTTAAAAACGGGTTTAATATCTATAATAGGAGTTCCGTCAATTGCATCTAAATATTTTACTTTTATTGATCTACCATTATGCTCCAGAAGTTCTACCGTGCATAGTCCAATCGTATTGGGACGGTCTTTTTTGCGTTGCCCCAAAATTCCAACTACTGGATAATTCGGATTTCCTCTTGGTCTGCCAGAAAAAACAATGTCTTCAGTTCTAACCTTGTCGAAGAAATAAATTATTTCAAGATGAGAAAAGTTGGAAATGTTCTCAAATGCCTCTGAAGGAATATGGTCTTCGAGTTCAATATCTGCAATAACTGATTCCCAATTGTCATCAATAGGTTCTGTTCTTGAATTTCGAACTGTTGCAATAGAATTTAATTTTATTTCCATGATTGTTTGAAATAAGTAGTTGAATAAAAAATCCTGTTAATTCAACATATTAATTTAACATGTAAATACCCCCAATCCTCCTTAATTCGCAGGATCAACATCCAAAATCACCCGAAAATTTTTAAGCGGAAACTCCTGAAAAAACACCTCGATTTGTTTGAGCAATTCTTCTTTTACCTTTTTAAGTGAAACTTCGGGTTCGATTTTCATCAAAATCCGTTTCTGAAAAAGATTTCGAACACGCGCTACTGGCGGATATTCTGGACCCAAAATTCTTCCCTGAAATGTTTTTCGCAAAAATGTGGCAAGCAAGTCTGCTCCTTGATCGAGCGGATCGGTTGATTCATGCTTGAGCGTAATATGAATCAATCTAGAAAATGGTGGGTAAACATAGCGCCTTCTTTCTTCTATTTCTTCCTTAAAAAATCCTTCGTAATCGTGAGTCTGCACATATTTCAACACCGCATGTTCGGGCTTCCACGTTTGAATTAAAACTCGACCGGGAATTTCTCTTCGTCCTGCTCGTCCTGCCACCTGAGAAAACAATTGAAAACTACGTTCAAAAGCCCTGAAATCAGGATAATTGAGCATACTATCAGCACTTAAAACGGCTACTAAATCTACCTCGTCGAAATCGAGCCCTTTGGTGACCATCTGTGTTCCAATGAGCACCTGTATGCGTTTTTGTTCAAAATCTTCAATCAGTTTGTGGTAGGCATATTTCGAACGTGTAGTGTCTAAATCCATCCGCGCTAAAGTTGCATCCGGAAAAATCGCTGCTAATTCCTCTTCAATTTTTTCAGTTCCGAATCCTTTCATGCGTAAATCGGTTGATGCACATTCGGCACAAGAAGAAGGCACATTCATGCTGTAACCGCAGTAATGACAACGAAGTTGATGAATGGCTTTATGGTACGTTAATGAAATATCGCATTGAACACAATGTGGCACCCAATGACATTTATTGCATTCGATCATGGGCGCAAAACCACGTCGGTTCTGGAATAAAATTACTTGGCGTTTTTTCTGAAGACTATCCGTCATTTCCTGAACCAATGCTGGAGAAAAAATGCCATTCATGCGGCGGCGTTTGGTGTCTTCACGTAAATCGTTGATGAAAACTTCCGGAAGCACCGATCCTCCAAAACGCTCGTCGAGTTTCACTAATTTGTACTTCCCTTGACTAGCATTGTAATAGCTTTCGAACGAAGGTGTTGCAGAACCCAAACAAATATCGGCTTTGAACTGTGAGGCCAACATGATTGCAGCATCACGCCCATGATAGCGCGGCGATGGTTCATTTTGCTTGAAACTCGATTCGTGTTCTTCGTCGATAATGATCAATCCTAAATTTCGAAAGGGCAGAAATACAGAGGAGCGAGCACCCAAAACAATCATTCCGGCATCAGGATCACAATTCGCAACAGCATTCCACACCTCAACGCGTTCGTTTTCGCTAAAACGACTATGATACACCTGAACCTTCCGCCCAAAATGTATCCGCAGTCGATTAATGATTTGAGCAGTTAAAGCAATTTCGGGCAACATGTATAACACTTGTTTCCCTTTTTGAATCTGCTCCTCGATGAGTTGAATATAGATTTCTGTCTTCCCGCTTCCGGTCAAACCATAAAGCAAGGCTGGACGTCCTTCGGCAAACGATTCTTGAATTTGAGAAAGTGCTTCGGCTTGTGCTGGGCTGAGCTTTATGAATGCATCTTCATCGGCTTGCCCAGTTAATCGACTTATTGGAACATCTTCTAAAACAAAAATTCCCTTTTTAACCAACTGCATAATAGTAGCTGGCGTTTGGCCTGTTTTAGAAAGCAGTTCTTTGCGACGAATGGGTGGAAAATCGTGCGTTTTCCCAGGAGATATACTCAGAAAAGCTAAAATGAGTTCCTGCTGTTTTGGAGCACGTTTGAGTGTGTTTAATAATGCATGCAGCGCGTCTTCACCTTGATAATCTGTATGCAGATGTACCAAGCTCACTGTTCGGTGGCGGAAAAGATCTTTGAGTTCATCTTCGGCAGCAATGAGTCGTTTTTGAATCATCGCTCGGATGATTGGATAAACTGTCTTAATTCCCGCAATATTCTCAACGTCTTTAATGCTCAATTCCTTGACTTTCCCTAGAGCTTCCAAAATGAGATATTCGCGATCGCTCAGTAACGTTGTGTCGGTTTCTTCGAGTGACGTAATTGCTCGAATAACTGTTTCGCTCGAAAGCTTGAGTCCAGCGGGAAGCGCAGCCTGCATGACTTCTCCCAAGTGACAGAGATAGTATGAAGCCATCCATTCCCAAAATTGCAATTGCTGTTGGGAGATTCCTGGTTCTTCTTCGAGTAATTGTTCGATGTAACGTGCTTCGTAACCTTGTGGTGGTTTTTCATGCACATGATGCACGATGGCGGTATATTTCTTCTTTTTACCAAAAGGAACAACTACTCGTTGAAGCGGCTTGATAAAAGGAGCTAACAATTGAGGAACACGGTATGTGAACAACCTTGGCAATGCCAATGGCACAATCACATCAACAAAAACCGTTTGGCGTTCCATGGTGCAAAGATGCAGATTTGCTTTTAGGCTTTCCCTTTTTTCATCCGATCGCCTTGCGAGTTAATGGAGAATTTCCTACTTTGAATCGCTCAAACTTTTCAGCCATGCAAACGAACTATAAAAATTGTCAGTCTTGTGGCATGCCTCTGAAGCGGGATGCTCAAGGCGGTGGAACGAATGCCGATGGATCACGCAGCACGGTTTATTGTTCGCATTGTTATTTGAACGGTGCTTTTACGATGCCGCATTTAAAAGTGACCGACATGCAAGTTCGAGTAAAAGGGAAAATGCGTGAAATGGGTATGCCTGGATTTGTTGCAGGTTTTTTCTCTAGAGGAATTCCGCGTTTAGAGCGTTGGAAAAATGAAAACTAAAGTGCTAATTCAATCAACACAGGGCAGTGGTCACTGTGTGTTGCATCGGGCAATATGACTGCACGTTGAAGTTTGTCTTGCAGATTTTCGGTGATGCAAGCATAGTCGATACGCCAGCCCAAATTTTTACTTCTCGCACCAGCACGATAACTCCACCAAGTATAATGATGCGGATCTTTGTTGAGATGTCGAAATGAATCAACAAATCCGGTAGTTAGAAATCCTTCCATCCACTCTCTTTCTTCGGGAAGAAATCCGCTGCTTTTAGCATTGCTCACTGGATTGTGGATGTCGATTGCTCGGTGACAAATATTATAATCACCACAAACAATCAGTTTGGGACGTTCCTTTTTTAGCTCATGAATGAATTGTTGATAGTCGGACAAAAACTGCATTTTAAAAGCTTGACGTTCATCTCCACTCGAACCACTTGGAAAATAAGTATTGATTATCGACCAATCACCAAAATCGAGACGCAGCGTACGACCTTCAAAATCATAGGCTTCGATTCCCATTCCTTCAACAATGCGATCGGGTTGATGCTTGCTCAAAATGGCAACTCCGCTGTAGCCTTTTTTCTGCGCTGGAAATAAATAAGGCTCATATCCCAGTTGACGAAACAAATCCAAGTCGAGCTGATCTGCCTGACTTTTTATTTCCTGCAAACAAAGTAAATCGGGCTGTGTGGCTTGCATCCAATCGAGTAATCCTTTACTAAGTGCCGAACGGAGTCCATTTACATTGTAGGTAACGATGCGCATTGTGAGTGATTTTGATTGGGCAAAGAAAGGAAAATATTGTGCTCCCTTCGACAAGCTCAGGGAGCACGACAAGCTCAAGGAGCACGACAAGCTCAAGGAACACGACAAGCTCAGGGAGCAAGACTGCTCTCGGAGCGTAACAAGCTAGTGAGAGCGACAAACTTAGTGAGCAGGCAGCTCGCTGAGCCTGTCGAAGCGAAATGGTTCAATTTCCAACATTTTCTGGTGGATGATATAGGAAAGAGGCATTCTGACGTTGATGTGCATTTGGACTATCTTCGCCGGAAGGGCATATTGTGCAGCGTTTACTAATGATCATCTTGGTTTTTATGATGATGGACGGGATTGTTTCCGCCCAAACAGTAAGCAGTTTGCGAAAACGAAACATCCTGCTTCAAGGTGATACCATTCGGATTGATACCTTCAGCATTGTTCAAGGTAGTTTTCAATTTTTAAAAGCTGGAAACGATACATCGAATTATCAATTGCTGGCTGACGAAGGCATTTTAGTAAGGAAATCAGGAAGGCAAAATCCTCCTTCTGATTCAATTAGTATTCAATATCGGGTCTTCCCATTTAATTTTTCGGAACCAGTTCGAAACAAACAACGTCAACGTGCAACGCCCGAACAGCGCGGGATTTACAATCCATTTGTGTATACACCGAGCAAGAGCAATGAAAATTTACTCAAGTTCGAAGGATTGAATAAATCAGGTTCGATTTCGCGTGGTATTTCGGTGGGCAACAACCAAGATCTTTCGGTGAACTCAACCTTGAACCTTCAATTGTCGGGGAAATTAAGTTCCGACATCGACATCAGTGCTGCCATAACCGACGATAATATTCCCATTCAACCAGATGGAAATACGCAACAATTGCAGGATTTCGATCGCGTGTATATTCAGCTTTCGAACGAGAAAGCAAAATTGATTGTTGGAGATTTTCAAATTACTCGTCCTGAAAGTTATTTCATGAACTTCAACAAACGCTTGCAGGGCGGTAGTTTCGATACCCATTTCTCGACAGCCATTTTAGATGAAAAAAAGCATGCACCTGCCAAAGTGAAAATTGGTGGAAGTGCTGCAGTTGCTCGAGGACGATTTAATCGAAATCAGATTCAAGGTGTTGAAGGGAATCAAGGTCCGTATCGCTTGCGGGGCGCGAATAATGAGCAGTTTATTGTGATTCTTTCCGGATCGGAAAAAGTGTACATCGATGGTCGACAATTAAAACGAGGTCAGGAATTCGATTATGTAATCGACTACAATTCGGCAGAACTCACGTTTACTTCGCGCAGATTGATCACGAAAGACTTGCGCATTTTCGTTGAATTCGAATACTCCGATCGGAATTATGCTCGGTCGCTTTTGTACTTCAACAATGAAGTAGAACAAGGAAAACTCACTACGCGCATCAATATTTATTCGGAACAGGATAGTCGAAATCAACCCTTACAACAACAACTCAATGCAGATCAGAAATTGGTTTTAGCTCAAGCGGGAGATAATCCTCAAAATGCCTTGATTGAATCGATTGATAGTGTTGGCTTTTCGGCCGATTTGATTTTGTATGATCAGCGTGACACGGTTGTCAATGGAGTGCTTTATCAACACATCTTGGTGTTTTCGACCAATCCAGATTCGGCATTGTATAAGGCCAGCTTTAGCAACGTGGGCGCTAACAAAGGCGATTATGTGCAAGTAAATAGCATAGCCAATGGACGCGTTTATAAATGGGTAGCACCGATAAATGGAATTCCGCAAGGAAATTATGTTTCCAAAACCCAACTAATTCCACCAATTAAGCGGCAAGTGATGACGTTTGGAACAGAATATCGTTTTAGTAAAACTTTCAAATTCACTTCCGAGGTTGCATATTCAAACTACGACGTCAATACGTTTTCATCCATTGGAAATAACGATAATGAAGGATATGCTTTCCGCGCAGCGATGGAAAAAACACAGCTTTTAGGGAAAGATAGCTTGCCTTGGAAGCTCGTTAGCACAGTAAGTTACGAGCAAGTTGATAAACATTTCAATCCCATTGAACGCTTTCGAAATGTGGAATTCGATCGTGATTGGAATCTTCAAAAAGTTATTAGTCAACCCGCTGCCGAATATTTACCGCGTGTGAATATCAACCTAAGTAAAAGTGCTATTGGAACGAACAATTACTTATTTACCGCTTTCTTAAAAGGTGATCAGCTGCGCGCAACGCAACATGCCTTGAACAGTGACATGAAGTTCAAAGGCTTTGCGTTAAATTATGCAGGTAGTTTAACCGATTCGAAAGGAACTGAGAATAATACCTTGTTTTACCGACATCGCACTACGTTTACCAAGGATATCCGATGGATTCAGCTAGGTTATAAAGACGAGTATGAGCACAATTTGCTGCGCGATGTTTTGCAAGATACTTTGAGAGCTACATCGTACACATTTTTCGATCGGCAGGCTTTTATTCAAAATGTAGATACCTCCAAAAGGAAATTTAATTTCTTCTACCGCATTCGAACAGATGAAGGTGTGTTAAACCGAAATTTGAAAGAATATGCATGGGCCGAGAATTATGGCTTTAGCATGGATTTATCGACCAACGAAAACATCCAATTTAGAACAACAACAAGCTTTCGACGCTTGGATATTCGTGATACGGTATTAAGTAAATTAAAGCCTGAGCGCACCTTAGTCAATCGGATAGAATTATCGGTTCGTGCATTAAAATCGAGCATCCAATCGAATACGTTTTATGAGGCTGGCAGCGGTTTAGAAACACGCAAATCGTTTAGCTATTTAGAAGTTCAACCCGGACAAGGTGTTTATGCATGGACCGATTACAATGGTAATGGAATTAAGGAGTTGAATGAGTTTGAGGTTTCAGTTTTCCCTGATCAAGCGCGCTACATTCGAGTGTTTACGCCAACAACCGATTTTATTCGTGTGTACTCAAGTTCTTTGAATGAAGCTTTGAATTTAAAAGCACCTAAAACATGGACGCAATCGAAAGGAATTAAAAAATGGATAGCACGTATTTCGACACAATCTGCGCTTCGTTATGATGGAAGAACGACGAATACCAATGTGTTGGAAGCATACAATCCGTTTAGTGCTGGTATTGAAGATTCGAGTTTAATCACATTAAATCAAACCTTAAGGAATTCTGTATTTTTCAATAAGAGCGATCCAAAATTTGGGTTTGACCTCAACTGGCAGCGCATAGGCACAAAAGCCTTATTGAATAATGGATTGGAAGCAAGAGAAAATCGGTTTAGCAATCACCGTATTCGATGGAGTCCAGGATCGCGTTTTACATTTAATGGAGAAACACGTTCGGGTAGGAAATTAAGCACTACGGCCTATTATAGCACTCGAAATTATTCAATTCATTATGTTGAATTTGAGCCGAAGGTTTCGTATCAACCCAATGCGGCATTTCGACTTACGATAAATTACAAACGAACGGTAAAAAATAATTCAAAAGAATTGGGCGGAGAAAAGGCTTTGTCGCAAACTGCAGGAATTGATTTAAAATACAATGTGGCGAATAAAGGTAGTTTTCAAGCCAAGGCGAATTTTATTTTGATCAGTTTTGATGGAACTCAAAATACGCCCGTTGCCTTCGAAATGCAGGAAGGATTACGTAATGGGAACAACTATACTTGGGGCGTAACATATCAAAGAACCTTGTCGAACAACATGCAAATCAATTTTAATTATGATGGCAGAAAATCTCCCAATGTTAAAACTGTTCATATTGGAGGAGTTCAGGTAAGGGTTTTCTTTTGATTGATTTTTATTTTGAAAAAATATCGAAAATTAAATTGTTCGTTTCTCTGTGAATTATAAATACTTAAATGAGATAGAATCGAAATAAAATCATTTATTTTTAGCCCCTACAACCAACCAATATAAGCGCTCTGTAATGTCAGTGAAGAAGCCGAAAGCCAAGTATCCAACGGTCATGTTAGTTGATGACAGTGAGATTGATAATT
>CBDIHM010000001.1:0-4001 GCA_965279035.1 Bacteroidia bacterium
CTATTTACTTTTTTGATGATTTTTTTCTGAACTTTTTTTTTTAATAAATTTTTTAAAAGAAAATCTGACTTATTCATATTAAAGTAGTATAAAAATATTTAATTTCATAAGTCAATTAAAATTTTAAAATTATTTTTACGAAATTTTTTATTAAAATTTTTGGTCAAATTTCTCTATTGACTTTTTTGATGATTTTTTTCTGAACTTTTTTTTTTAATAAATTTTTTAAAAGAACATCTGACTTATTCATATTAAAGTAGTATAAAAATATTTAATTTCATAAGTCAATTAAAATTTTAAAATTATTTTTACGAAATTTTTTATTAAAATTTTTGGTCAAATTTCTCTATTGACTTTTTTGATGATTTTTTTCTGAACTTTTTTTTTTAATAAATTTTTTAAAAGAAAATCTGACTTATTCATATTAAAGTAGTATAAAAATATTTAATTTCATAAGTCAATTAAAATTTTAAAATTATTTTTACGAAATTTTTTATTAAAATTTTTGGTCAAATTTCTCTATTGACTTTTTTGATGATTTTTTTTGAACTTTTTTTTTTAATAAATTTTTTAAAAGAAAATCTGACTTATTCATATTAAAGTAGTATAAAAATATTTAATTTCATAAGTCAATAAAAATTTAAAAATTATTTTTACGAAATTTTTTATTGAAATTTTTGGTCAAATTTCTGTATTGACTTTTTTGATGATTTTTTTCTGAACTTTTTTTTTTAATAAATTTTTTAAAAGAAAATCTGACTTATTCATATTAAAGTAGTATAAAAATATTTAATTTCATAAGTCAATTAAAATTTTAAAATTATTTTTACGAAATTTTTTATTAAAATTTTTGGTCAAATTTCTCTATTGACTTTTTTGATGATTTTTTTTTGAACTTTTTTTTTTAATAAATTTTTTAAAAGAAAATCTGACTTATTCATATTAAAGTAGTATAAAAATATTTAATTTCATAAGTCAATTAAAATTTTAAAATTATTTTTACGAAATTTTTTATTAAAATTTTTGGTCAAATTTCTCTATTGACTTTTTTGATGATTTTTTTTTGAACTTTTTTTTTAATAAATTTTTTAAAAGAAAATCTGACTTATTCATATTAAAGTAGTATAAAAATATTTAATTTCATAAGTCAATTAAAATTTTAAAATTATTTTTACGAAATTTTTTATTAAAATTTTTGGTCAAATTTCTCTATTGACTTTTTTGATGATTTTTTTCTGAACTTTTTTTTTTAATAAATTTTTTAAAAGAAAATCTGACTTATTCATATTAAAGTAGTATAAAAATATTTAATTTCATAAGTCAATTAAAATTTTAAAATTATTTTTACGAAATTTTTTATTAAAATTTTTGGTCAAATTTCTCTATTGACTTTTTTGATGATTTTTTTCTGAACTTTTTTTTTTAATAAATTTTTTAAAAGAAAATCTGACTTATTCATATTAAAGTAGTATAAAAATATTTAATTTCATAAGTCAATTAAAATTTTAAAATTATTTTTACGAAATTTTTTATTAAAATTTTTGGTCAAATTTCTCTATTGACTTTTTTGATGATTTTTTTCTGAACTTTTTTTTTTAATAAATTTTTTAAAAGAAAATCTGACTTATTCATATTAAAGTAGTATAAAAATATTTAATTTCATAAGTCAATTAAAATTTTAAAATTATTTTTACGAAATTTTTTATTAAAATTTTTGGTCAAATTTCTCTATTGACTTTTTTGATGATTTTTTTCTGAACTTTTTTTTTTAATAAATTTTTTAAAAGAAAATCTGACTTATTCATATTAAAGTAGTATAAAAATATTTAATTTCATAAGTCAATTAAAATTTTAAAATTATTTTTACGAAATTTTTTATTAAAATTTTTGGTCAAATTTCTCTATTGACTTTTTTGATGATTTTTTTCTGAACTTTTTTTTTTAATAAATTTTTTAAAAGAAAATCTGACTTATTCATATTAAAGTAGTATAAAAATATTTAATTTCATAAGTCAATTAAAATTTTAAAATTATTTTTACGAAATTTTTTATTAAAATTTTTGGTCAAATTTCTCTATTGACTTTTTTGATGATTTTTTTCTGAACTTTTTTTTTTAATAAATTTTTTAAAAGAAAATCTGACTTATTCATATTAAAGTAGTATAAAAATATTTAATTTCATAAGTCAATTAAAATTTTAAAATTATTTTTACGAAATTTTTTATTAAAATTTTTGGTCAAATTTCTCTATTGACTTTTTTGATGATTTTTTTCTGAACTTTTTTTTTTAATAAATTTTTTAAAAGAAAATCTGACTTATTCATATTAAAGTAGTATAAAAATATTTAATTTCATAAGTCAATTAAAATTTTAAAATTATTTTTACGAAATTTTTTATTAAAATTTTTGGTCAAATTTCTCTATTGACTTTTTTGATGATTTTTTTCTGAACTTTTTTTTTTAATAAATTTTTTAAAAGAAAATCTGACTTATTCATATTAAAGTAGTATAAAAATATTTAATTTCATAAGTCAATTAAAATTTTAAAATTATTTTTACGAAATTTTTTATTAAAATTTTTGGTCAAATTTCTCTATTGACTTTTTTGATGATTTTTTTCTGAACTTTTTTTTTTAATAAATTTTTTAAAAGAAAATCTGACTTATTCATATTAAAGTAGTATAAAAATATTTAATTTCATAAGTCAATTAAAATTTTAAAATTATTTTTACGAAATTTTTTATTAAAATTTTTGGTCAAATTTCTCTATTGACTTTTTTGATGATTTTTTTCTGAACTTTTTTTTTTAATAAATTTTTTAAAAGAAAATCTGACTTATTCATATTAAAGTAGTATAAAAATATTTAATTTCATAAGTCAATTAAAATTTTAAAATTATTTTTACGAAATTTTTTATTAAAATTTTTGGTCAAATTTCTCTATTGACTTTTTTGATGATTTTTTTCTGAACTTTTTTTTTTAATAAATTTTTTAAAAGAAAATCTGACTTATTCATATTAAAGTAGTATAAAAATATTTAATTTCATAAGTCAATAAAAATTTAAAAATTATTTTTACGAAATTTTTTATTGAAATTTTTGGTCAAATTTCTCTATTGACTTTTTTGATGATTTTTTTTTGAACTTTTTTTTTTAATAAATTTTTTAAAAGAAAATCTGACTTATTCATATTAAAGTAGTATAAAAATATTTAATTTCATAAGTCAATAAAAATTTAAAAATTATTTTTACGAAATTTTTTATTGAAATTTTTGGTCAAATTTCTCTATTGACTTTTTTGATGATTTTTTTCTGAACTTTTTTTTTTAATAAATTTTTTAAAAGAAAATCTGACTTATTCATATTAAAGTAGTATAAAAATATTTAATTTCATAAGTCAATTAAAATTTTAAAATTATTTTTACGAAATTTTTTATTAAAATTTTTGGTCAAATTTCTCTATTGACTTTTTTGATGATTTTTTTCTGAACTTTTTTTTTTAATAAATTTTTTAAAAGAAAATCTGACTTATTCATATTAAAGTAGTATAAAAATATTTAATTTCATAAGTCAATTAAAATTTTAAAATTATTTTTACGAAATTTTTTATTAAAATTTTTGGTCAAATTTCTCTATTGACTTTTTTGATGATTTTTTTCTGAACTTTTTTTTTTAATAAATTTTTTAAAAGAAAATCTGACTTATTCATATTAAAGTAGTATAAAAATATTTAATTTCATAAGTCAATAAAAATTTAAAAATTATTTTTACGAAATTTTTTATTGAAATTTTTGGTCAAATTTCTCTATTGACTTTTTTGATGATTTTTTTTTGAACTTTTTTTTTTTAATAAATTTTTTAAAAGAAAATCTGACTTATTCATATTAAAGTAGTATAAAAATATTTAATTTCATAAGTCAATTAAAATTTTAAAATTATTTTTACGAAATTTTTTATTAAAATTTTTGGTCAAATTTCTCTATTAACTTTTTTGATGATTTT
>CBDIHM010000002.1:0-2500 GCA_965279035.1 Bacteroidia bacterium
ACTCTATCTAGATAATAAATTATCTGAGACATCTCAATTTATCACTTTACATTCAGCAGGTACAGGCTACCTACGAAATAATACCTCAAATGAGATCTTGATTTCGGGCAAGCCCTTCCCTTATGGCTACATATAGGCGGAAACGCCAAATCGGCAGAAACACAAACCTATATTATTAGCTAATTACACCATTAAAAGAGATTTCTCTCAGATAATAATGCAACCAACAGTTAGAATTGCACAATGCGAGACATAATGCTCGCAAAGGCTACGTATTAGTTTTATAAAGCATAGACTCTAATAGAATTTATGCTTGATGCTATAAAACATATTCGTAGAGGGATAGGATAAGGTTTAAGCTCATAATTACATTGTAATATATGAGTTCAAGGGACCGAAATAAACTTTATGTGATGCTCCTGGAAGGATTATTCGAGACTCACATTATGTATATGGAAATGCTTCTTAGCCCCCTTAATCCGAGGATTAAGTCATACTAAGAGGAACAACATCATAGGGACCAATGCTTATAACGAACGCACACAACCATTTGAATCAAAATTTAAATCGATTTTTAAAACCTTGAAAAAAAATCATCATCTCCCTTATAATACGCTCTCACGTAAAGTGAGGCTTTTTAATTTTAATTAAAACCAGATTGAATTTTGGCCGAAAAATTTTTTTTAAGTTGTGGCTATCTCATCATATCTATGTTAGATATGGTACTTAAGTGGTCATAGATCCACTCAAGAAATTTAATTTAAGATCCTCTAAGATACACTTAAAAATTTATTTTCAATTTTTCTCCAGCTTTTACCTCTCGATTTAAACAATAAACAACTTCTATATTAATAACTAGAGCAGGACTATCTATATTCATAGATAGTTAGAAGAGGGTGGCAGAATTTATGAACTTATTCATTTAAATATTTTCTCTCAAAAAACATGAATTATAAGAGCTATTGAAAACAGATCATATTAAAAGTCTTTTCCATAGTTATTAATCATCGAATATAATCAAATTATAAAATTAAAAGTGGTATTTGAGGTTTTTATGAAAGTTAGAAAATATGGATAATAGAACCACAGAACTAGTGGGGATATATGTTTCAATATCTAATTATGATGTTTTTATAGGTTCTAGATCATCAACTGTTTAGGAAATAAGTTTTTGAAAAAAAAAAATCATCACGAATACTTTTTTTTTTGTCACGAATACTTTTTTTTTCGCTACGAATACTTTTTTTTGAGTTACGAATACTGCACTGTATCTTACGAACAAAACCATCTCAGCACAAAACCAAACTTTCTTGATTATGGTCATATCTTAACATGGAAGGTATATATGAGGTATAGACTTGTTGGGGATGACTGCTAGCAGTCTTTAATCCATATATAATTGAAGTTAAAATATTTTTTCATATCTTCTTGATATCCCATCTCTGTGCACAAATTACTATGCTGGCACATTTCGTAAGCAAAAGTTCTTATTCTAGATCGACAAAAATTTTGAAAAAAAAAATCATCACGAATACTTTTTTTTTTGTCACGAATACTTTTTTTTTCGCTACGAATACTTTTTTTTGAGTTACGAATACTGCACTGTATCTTACGAACAAAACCATCTCAGCACAAAACCAAACTTTTTTTATTATTGTCATATCTCAACAGGGACAACAGAATCTTGATGAGTACCACTTAGGGATGACTCCTATCCTCCTTTCATACTCATGAAAATGAAATTTCTTGAAATTTTATTGTTCGCCCAAGGATTTCTTCTCTGTGCACCAAACTCTATGCTGTAACTATTCGTCGACTCTTGGTTTTGTTCTATAATCACAAAAATTTGAAAAAAAAAAATCGTCACGAATACTTTTTTTTTTGTCACGAATACTATTTTTTTCGACACGAATACTTTTTTTTGAGTTACGAATACTGCACTGTATCTTACGAACAAAACCATCTCAGCACAAAACCAAACTTTTCTTATTATTGTCATATCTCAACAGGGACAACAGAATCTTAGTGAGTACCAATTAGGGATGACTCCTAGCCTCCTTCCATACTCTTGAGGATGAAATTTCTAGAAATTTTAATCTTCGCCCAAGGATTTGTTCTCTGTGCACCAAATTATATGCTGGAACTATTCGTCGACTCGTGGCTTTGTTCTAAAATCACAAAAATTTAAAAAAAAAAATCATCACGAATACTTTTTTTTTTGTCACGAATACTTTTTTTTTCGACACGAATACTTTTTTTTGAGTTACGAATAGTGCACTGTATCTTACGAACAAAACCATCTCAGCACAAAACCAACTTTCTTGATTATGGTCCTAAGATTTTAAAAACAGCATATATGAGAAGTATATGACATGGTGATCATAACTTACCCTCATATATAACATTAAGGATAAAATTTATTGAATCATCAATTTTATCCAACAACTCTTCTCTGTCCACCAAACTCTATGCTGGAACTATTCGACGACTCGTGGCTTTG
>CBDIHM010000002.1:7500-10080 GCA_965279035.1 Bacteroidia bacterium
CCTGTGCTTACAAGGAATTCCTCGTTCAAGATCTATAATTGCAAAGATCTATCCCCAGCACGACACGTCCTAACAAGATTGCCCGTGCCTTTTCAAGACAGGAAAAAAACTCGCTGAACGTGTCAGTGTAGCGCGCGTGCGGCCCAGGACATCTAGGGGCATCACAGACCTGTTATTGCCTTAAACTTCCATGATCTTGCGATCATAGTCCCTCTAAGAAGTAACACCCCTTATTCAGGAATGTACTAGTTAGCAGGTTAAGGTCTCGTTCGTTATCGGAATTAACCAGACAAATCACTCCACCAACTAAGAACGGCCATGCACCACCACCCATAGAATCAAGAAAGAGCTATCAATCTGTCAATCCCATCCATGTTTTGACCTGGTAAGTTTCCCCGTGTTGAGTCAAATTAAGCCGCAGGCTCCACTCCTGGTGGTGCCCTTCCGTCAATTCCTTTAAGTTTCAGCCTTGCGACCATACTCCCCCCAGAACCCAAAGACTTTGATTTCTCTTACGGTGCCGAAAGGGTTAAGCCCTTCCGATCCCGAGTCGGTATAGTTTATAGTTAAGACTACGACGGTATCTGATCGTCTTTGATCCCCTAACTTTCGTTCTTGATTAATGAAAACATCCTTGGCAAATGCTTTCGCATAAGTTAGTCTTTAATAAATCCAAGAATTTCACCTCTGACAATTAAATACTAATGCCCCCATCTGTCCCTATTAATCATTACAATAGCCAAAAACCAACATCAGGCTAAAGTCCTATTCCATTATTCCATGCTAATGTATTCCGGCGAAAACCTGCCTGAAACACTCTAATTTTTTCAAGGTAAACTGCCTACTCTACAACTCAAGGTTTAAAGCTCGAGTAGATTGTAAGCGGAGATCCGCCATTGATGTCCGTGAGGACCAGGCTGACCGAATTTCAACTACGAGCTTTTTAACTGCAACAACTTAAGTATACGCTATTGGAGCTGGAATTACCGCGGCTGCTGGCACCAGACTTGCCCTCCAATTGATAATCGCTTAGGTTTTTGGATTTATCTCATTGCAATCTCGAAATGGATAACCATCCGAGTTGTTATTTCTTGTCACTACCTCCCCGAATCGGGATTGGGTAATTTACGCGCCTGCTGCCTTCCTTAGATGTGGTAGCCGTTTCTCAGGCTCCCTCTCCGGAATCGAACCCTAATTCTCCGTTACCCGTGACTGCCATGGTAGTCCAATACACTACCATCGAAAGCTGATAGGTCAGAAACTTGAATGATTTGTCACGCTGTCGCGTGATCAGATAAGTTACTATGATTCACCTAGTGATGGTTAAATCTAATAAATGCACCCCTTCGTAAGTCGGGATTTTATGCATGTATTAGCTCTAGAATTACCACGGTTATCCATGTAATTTCATTATCAAATAAACTATAACTGTTTTAATGAGCCATTCGCAGTTTCACTGTATACTATTTATACTTAGACATGCATGGCTTAATCTTTAAGACAAGCATATGACTTCTGGCAGGATCAACCAGATTACTACCTCAGAATCAAATCTCTTGATTAACATATAAATATGAATAAAAAAGTGATCGACCTGTGTGTAGTGAATTAAGGTTCACTCAAGAACAAAAATGATAAACGACTCTATCTAGATAATAAATTATCTGAGACATCTCAATTTATCACTTTACATTCAGCAGGTACAGGCTACCTACGAAATAATACCTCAAATGAGATCTTGATTTCGGGCAAGCCCTTCCCTTATGGCTACATATAGGCGGAAACGCCAAATCGGCAGAAACACAAACCTATATTATTAGCTAATTACACCATTAAAAGAGATTTCTCTCAGATAATAATGCAACCAACAGTTAGAATTGCACAATGCGAGACATAATGCTCGCAAAGGCTACGTATTAGTTTTATAAAGCATAGACTCTAATAGAATTTATGCTTGATGCTATAAAACATATTCGTAGAGGGATAGGATAAGGTTTAAGCTCATAATTACATTGTAATATATGAGTTCAAGGGACCGAAATAAACTTTATGTGATGCTCCTGGAAGGATTATTCGAGACTCACATTATGTATATGGAAATGCTTCTTAGCCCCCTTAATCCGAGGATTAAGTCATACTAAGAGGAACAACATCATAGGGACCAATGCTTATAACGAACGCACACAACCATTTGAATCAAAATTTAAATCGATTTTTAAAACCTTGAAAAAAAATCATCATCTCCCTTATAATACGCTCTCACGTAAAGTGAGGCTTTTTAATTTTAATTAAAACCAGATTGAATTTTGGCCGAAAAATTTTTTTTAAGTTGTGGCTATCTCATCATATCTATGTTAGATATGGTACTTAAGTGGTCATAGATCCACTCAAGAAATTTAATTTAAGATCCTCTAAGATACACTTAAAAATTTATTTTCAATTTTTCTCCAGCTTTTACCTCTCGATTTAAACAATAAACAACTTCTATATTAATAACTAGAGCAGGACTATCTATATTCATAGATAGTTAGAAGAGGGTGGCAGAATTTATGAACTTATTCATTTAAATATTTTCTCTCA
>CBDIHM010000003.1:0-150625 GCA_965279035.1 Bacteroidia bacterium
TTAACCGGGCATAAATAAAAAAAAAATAAATAAAAATAATAAATTGATAAAAAAATATCAGATATTCCAAATTGATTAAATAATTTGAACACTCTCTAATTTAATCAACTAAACTCTATCTTCTAACTTGCTTGATCTTTAAAATCCCTTCTAAAAACATGTAAGATATTTTAATTGCATATAAACCTAAAAACCTTAAATAGTTAATATTAATTAAAAAGGAAATAAACAATTAACTTTTTTTCTTTTTTTCTAGCTATCTAGACGGCTTTATATTAATAACTTTTTAACTATTTTATTATATACTGCTTTTTAATAATTTTATTTTTTATTATCTTTTTTTGAACTATTTTTTCCCTATATTATAATTATATAAAAAAAAAAATTAAATCGTTTACTTATATTTTAAAATAATAATTTTTATTATTTTTTTAATCTTTCTTACACTTTCCTTTCATGATTTTTATATATACTGCAAAAAACATGCAAATGTCCATATGCTATCATAAGATGATTTTAAAATATTCAAAATTAAACCAATTACGAAATTTAATGAAATAAATAGATGATAATGTTCTCGTGGCAATTTTTTTCAATCAACTTGACTAAGCACTAAAAAATATTTTATGCTGAATATTATAAGATATAAATAACTAGTAGAATAAAGGTTTAATTTAAATTAAATATTTAATATATTTTTTACTTATCACTACAACCTGTTTTCTCAATATTTGATATAATCTGAATTGTTGCCTTACGCAGATTCAAAGAAATATTGTATATATTTAACTCTTAATCTCATCATTTAATTATTTGAATGATTTATTATAAAATCAAGGAATCTTAAAATTCTTTTGAATAAATTCAGAGATGTCACTAATTTATATTTTTTTTTCTGAACATTTCCAATCGGATGGTACTTAGAAGTCTTATTAAGTAAACTATTTTTCAACTAAATCATCTGTTACTGGAAATGAAATAGTTCGTTCTTTAACAACAACTTCGATTTTGTTTAGAGATTTATCCTAATTAAATAGAGCATATATTCTATTGTCTCCTGGAAGTAGAGCTGAGATGTCGTATCGAATCAAGTCATTATCATCTGTCCCCATATAAAGACTGATTACTTAAAATACTACTTGAGGCTCCATCTTAATATTTGAATTGCTTGATTTAGTTATTATGTTAGATGTTATATCTGGAGAAACAAATATCTAGCAGGTTGATCCAAAAAGGTTTGCTTAATTAACAATTATTTCTCCCTACTCTAAATTAACATAAATGTTTTGTATTGTCTTATCAATTGACTGGACTTTTGTCTTAATGTGAATTGCTTTGAATTATGTAGAATATGAAATATCAAGCAATAGGGGTTGTCTCATAAACTCATATCCAAGCTGAACTTTGAAGTCGTTAGGGATATCTATTTAGGGAGCATCATAATTTCCAAACATGTTGTCCCAAATATTAGCAGAAGCTATTCTCAAAATAAAGAGAAGAAACATTAATATTTATGATATTTTTTTACATATTCCATGTTATGGCGTATACAATTTATCCGACTATCAATGAAACATTCATTTATCCATTGAGTGAGTTAGGGTTGGAAAATACTTACAATTGCTCTGCTAATGGATGGGAAGTAATTCCATCAATTCAATAATCTATCACAAAAATTTCAGATGAGATAATTTCTATCACACTAACAGAAAATCCAGTTAATTTGTCTTATTACGCCGGAATACTAACTCCTAATTCAATTAATATTTATAGGTTAGATAATGGAACTTTTTAATTTTTTTAGAATATCGATTACAATAGCTCAAGTATTTAATATTTTTATTGATAGTATATAATTGTTCCAATCTGATATTTCAAAATTCATTGAATCTTGTATTGATGTGTACATAAAATGAATTGATAACAATACTTTTTTACTAAAATTAATAATTAAATACATTAAACATTAGTTCCATATTAGTAGATGTTGATGACTTGCAATCCACAAATATTACTTAAGTTTAAGGGAAAATTGCTTTAACCTACTTATTTTCTAACTATTCCACAATATATTTTCTTGGTCAACAAAATGGTACAATAACGTCAATTAGTCAGGTTTGGAACTAGACAGGCTCATTTATAAAAATATATATTTCATATCAATACTTTATTTTTGGAATAACCAAAACATAATTTTTTGTAAATGATGGTGTATTTTTGACCTCTAATAATACATTCATCTCATTAGCTTTATTATATAGGAACTATGAAAAGAATATAATAACAATAACAATCTTGGAAAAATCGTAAATTATTTATTTTGCACTTATCTTGGTAAGATAATATGAAAATTATGCTGTTAAATACATGAATATATCTCAAGAATACAACAATATATATTTTACCAATGATTATGTAATATTGACAAACTAGACTAATTTAGTAATTTTAAAAGAAGACTATTTAGATTAAATTTAATCTATTGCATCATATGATGGATTTCAATAATCATTTGGTCCAATTTAACAAAACTTACTTTTATAGACGAATAATAATACATTAAGTTTATATTAATTTAATGATGCATATTTATTAAATCAATAACCTTAAGGAAGTGGAAACCTTACAATAAATTGTTATGATTCAAATACAAATCAATAAATTAACTAGTAGATACAATATTAGGTTTTATAAAATAATGATACGGGCATATATGTTTAAGATGATTCAATTCAATAAGCAAATTCCTCATTTTATAAAGTCTATGTTTAAAAATTATCCTAATATTTTATAGGACCTAACATATCTTATTCAGTGAGCGAGATTGATTGCTAATATTAGGAGATAGATTCATATTATAATACTGCTCTGGTTGACACCCTAATATAATCGATATAATATTTTGAAGCCTTCAATATTTACATATAAGCTTTTTTTGATAGTGGATTCTTAAAGTTGTAATATCTATAACTAAATCAAAAGCAAGATATGAGCACAATTTATGATTGCAGTTATAATCTTAATTTCACACCAATAGGCATGAAAATATTTTAATATTATCAAAAAATGGTTATTTTAGTGTGGACTAAATCTGTTATGTATTTTTACACCACAACATTTTTCTCATAATAAATAGTTATCTATTAGTTATAAAATCTAACTTAGATTCTAAATTAATCATAGATAACAATTTAGCAAGTTCAAATTGTAGAAAATATACTTTATGTGTTGTGTGCTCTACCAAATCAGTTACTAAAAATAACTATAAACCGATATAATATAGATCTACCTGTTTAAGTGGGTTAACTTTGTGTATACACTAGTATTGAAGTAAATTAAATAAGCTATCGTAATATATTATTTATTAACTGTCAAAATTAACTTATGCTACTAAAAAATTCGTTAGAGACTCCAGGATATTAAATATTATTAAGTTACCCTTATCCTTAATCGTAATAAGCTTTGATAGGACCCATTAATGATGGAATTTACTTTTATTTTTATAATAGTTCAAATTCAAGTTTATACTTTATGAATAAATTTTATTTATTCACTTTATAGTAGGGGTTTAAATTTAAAGTATAATAGGTCTACACTAGTTTATAATTAAATTCAAGCTTGAATTATGCCTATTCTAATAGATTTTTTTATGTTTTATAAAACTAAAATAATTAATCCTTTATTAGTGTATATAAGAGTTTTTATTAACAATAAAGTGCTTTACAGTATTCTCAATTTGTTGCAAATGATCCAATTTAATTAGTAACTAGTACTTTTACGTCTAATTTAGCTGATTTGACAGCATTAGTTACTACTTAAACTAAAGTTTTTTTATATTTTCATGATGTAACTTAAGCAATTACACCAATATTTAATATGTCAATTTAGAATTCATAAACATAAGTACTCAATATTAGTAATTAAGCTATAAATTTTAATTTTAGCTAAGAAATTTTCTTTGAATAAGATTTTTTATAAATTAATTCAACATAAAAGCTCTTGAACTAAGTTGCTTAAAATTTATCAGGATACACTAAAATTAATGTATTAGAATATTTTTAAGGAAGTATTGTAAATTATACTGTGAATTGTGTTGGCTGCTCAAACTATTCATATGTCTAGCCGCTCTAGCAATAAGCTTATTATAATATCAGCTAAGTTTCAGAATCTATATCTATTAATAATTTCATTTATGCCTTTTCAGATAATAGTGTAGTGCAAATCAATGTAGAGAATAAAAATACATCTGCAGCTTTTCAAACAATAAGCTCATTTTCAGGCTATAAATGTGGAACGATTTTTGTTGAGATATTTAGTCAGAATCCAGGATGGTTGTGCATATCAGCAAAATACTAACAATTAATAATATTTTAGTATAATTAGCAAAATAATTAGACCTATAATCTAACAATTAATATGAGTTATGTATTGGAATTTGCAATCTATACTGACGGTTTTATTCAAATTTAATTATTAAATGATAATTTAGGCAATTATCCGTATAATGTGCTATTTTATTCATATTTAAATAATATATAGTCATATTAATAAGTTCTAAATAGTACCTTAATGCCTATTAATAGAGTGCTAAATGTAATCCCATTAATCTTAAAAATTGATTACACATAGGTCATGCAATATTTTGGAGTACTCTACTAATTAACATCGGATTAAATGATGATTACTTTATTCTCAGTGAACATATCAAATAACACAGCTGTAAATGCTAAAGTTGATTTTTATGTTGTAAGAGATATCGATTTTTCATATGTAAGCTCTAGTACACTTAGTGGTCAATAATTAGAAACCATATATGATGGTAATTAAACTTACTTAAAATTTGCTATTGCTTCAAATTTAAATACATTAATAATTTAATTTGTCTTTTTAAATTTTCAATATATTTCTGCTAAAAATCTTTGTTAGTTAAATTAAGTGAATTTTACTGCTTTGTAATTTAGTGATTTTTCGAATACAGGTTTGAATAACTTAGTAATAACACAATAATCTGAGGATGATTAAATAATTCTAAATTTATTTGATATATCACAATGTTCTGATAACTAAATGTTACAATCGATAAGTTAAGTAGTAATAAACCAAAAAGTATAGGAATTTACATTCCTAAGCTTGGTTAAGTAAAATCTCTTAGCAGTGGGAACATTTTCTAACCTATTTTTATTCTCTGTTCAATCAACATTAGATTTAGAATATTCATTAAATTAATCATAAGCAAATTTTAATGTGACCGCATATAATCAATTGAGCTATTCTCAATAAAACTTTTCTATCAGTTTGAACCAAACAATAGTCATTCCAAGCAATTAATCTAGCAGTGGATTTAAATGGTATTGGATTTTATTGATTGTTGTAGTTTCATTAAGTAATTACTTTTACTATTTTATTAGTTATCATAGCAATAGTTGTGATTATATTAATAAAGAGAAAATAGGGAGAATAGAAATCAAACGCAGAATTTGAATTCACTTCTGAAAAGATTGAGAAATCATTTATCAAGTGAAAATAATTATTTAAAAATTAAAAATTAAAAATTAAAAAATAAAATATATGATTATTAGCAGAATATTGATCTTCTTGTAAATCAGAGCATATTTGATGTAATATACTATATATCCTACAATAAATCAAACCTTTATTTACCCTCTGAAGGAGTTATTTGAAAATGGATATAATTATTCGTTATCTGATGGGGATTGGATTTTGCAATTGCCATTATTGTAGAATAATTCAACTGTGATTCCAAACACAAAATATATAAACATAGGCTTTATAAATGGAAACACAAATTAGCCAATGAATGTAATTGGTGTGATGAATTAGACCTTCGGCGCAATCTATTAATTGGATTAGCAAGGATTTTTGATTTAAACTGCATTGTACGAAATTCCTAAAGGTACTTAATATATTATTCCTAGCTCTAATCTGTAATAATATTTTGGTTTTATCAGAGAATACATATATTGCTAGTTGTTACACAACAAATGGAATATTAGTGTTAATTTATTAGAATACTACAAATTCTTATACCTATTATACTTCCATCAGAATATAATATTCAAGTATTTAATCAACTTAGATGGTATAATGCAAAGAAAGCATCCTATTAAGTTATTTATATACAACTAATACAGTTATATATATTATTACTTTAAGTTCAGAAAGTTAATTTAATATTTTGATAAATTAATACTTAGATTCTCAATATTGGTCCATAAAGCTATACATTTCACAATCGATCACCAGTATGATATCATTTTTATAGAAGTTTTTCAACTTACAAGCGAGTATCTTTTGATTAATTATTATATTATGAAAAAGTTCTAATACCCTCCAATAGATATGTATGTTATGGTTACCCTAGGATAGGATTATATAATTGGAATACTACAGGATTTAAATAATTTCATTGTTTGTAATTATAGAAATTAAAAACTAAAATGTTTTCCTAAAATATAAACAAAAGATAACTACACTAATATTTATGTGACCTAAAATTATATATCCCTAACCAACTAAACCTCAATTATGATCTTTGAAATGAATGAATTTAAATTTAACAAATATTACTATTCGTAAATATAAAATAATATCTCTCTATAATCAATATCTCCTTATGATATGTTAATTGGAATATTTAATAATTAATTAAACATATACTAAATTGTAGAAGCAGCGATAGTTAATTTGAATCCGCAATCATAGGGATAACTTAATATTTAATTTAATAATATTTAGACAAATTAATTAATAAATTAGAGCATTTTTTATTAACCAATATTATGGAATGATTCAAATATTTATGTAGTTAATCAGTCTGCTGAATATAGAAATGCTGTAGACACTAAATATGATATTTAAAACTTAGCTAATTATGTAATTGGTCCCAATATATCTTTCGGTTTAGAATACTTTAGCTCAAATATAGCCTTAGGTGGGGATTTCTCATATCAGACTGTAGGAAAAAACTCAGATATGTCAACTGTTTATCAATTATCATATAGTGAATAACTTTAATTTTGGGTCGAAATGTATTGCTATTAAGAATATCTTTATATCAATTTAATGAAAGAGTCTATGGAATACAAGTTTCAATCCATTGAAAACTTAATTTACTATTAATTAAGTTACACTCCCATTTAATTAGTTTTCCAATAAAAAGATATTAATGAATTTTTAATCGTGATTACTTCAAAGACATCTGTCTTCTTTTATTAATATACGATAGGTCAATAAATTAAATAAATAAAAACAGATGATCTTTCATTACTTTTTAGTGGAACGAGATAATAAATTTATCAAATAGATCTTGTTTATAGTACTTTGTACATTTTAACTCAATAACCTGAAATCCTTATAGCATTTTAAATTGAAGGATAAATTATTTCAAATCCTATTTTAGTACCAGTAAGCACATAATTCGATTTATATTACATGCAAAGCAATCCTGTGTCATATGGCGATTGGTTGTTTTTGAGCAACATCGGAAGTTTGGTAATAATTTAGAGTTGCTATAATGGATCTTTCAATACTCTATTTAATATTGATTTTCCTTATGGATATTAATAGGCTCTTCTTGGCCCACTCTAAGGAGGTTTGTTTGTTTCGATGAGTGATAATTCTGATGGAAACTAAACAGCCATGTATTTTTTGCAATAAAACTATTTAAAGTAAGTTTACTTAGGATATTCCACCTTTTGGTAAGTTAATACACTTGGAACTTAATAATCAATAGCAGATTAATATACCTACTCTAATAAGTATTTCTATATAATTTAAAATTTGAATTCAATCAATTATGTTAATCAATATAGAGTATCTCCTCATTAATAGAACTAATTTTTTATATCATTTGAGACAGGTTCTGGAAATGTCTATAAAGCTACTCCTTACTAAAATAAATATTTTGACATTGTAACGGACATTTATTCTTCGGATTGTTATTTTATATCATTTGAACACGGACAATATATGTAGCTTTATCCTTTACTAAATTTAACAACTAATAATACTGTGGAGGTTATATATAATTTGTCGAACAATTATGTAACTCAAGGTATTTTGTTTTAATAATTTGTATCATTTAATTAATCCTATTTTAATATCACTAATAATCTTATTTTGGGTAATTAAACAATTTTGAATAATTCAGGGGAAATAAGTGTTCCAGTAAGATAGTATTTTAATGGTGCGATAGAGTAATTTAATGTCAGTTGCTAAAATTGTTCTAATTTAACATATGTTCAACCTATGGAATAATTATTAGGTTTACAAATAGGAGGATCTCAAATAAGTGTATAATCATCTGGATACTTGTTTATTTTAACTAATGAATCTGTAATAATGGTTTAAATGAATTAAAATGTATCAACTAATCCATAAACTATTCTATACAGTATCGTGAAACCATTTTCGTGTTGGTACTTATTCATTGAGGTGATTACCCTCTAACCTGCTTGGATATGCTAGAATATAACCGAAGAAATATTTATATATTAGTATGATATCTAAACAGGAATTGTTCAAAATTTGACAATAAATACCATTGATGAAATTAATTTTATATCTTACTAAAATGGGTTTATATAATTAATTGAAGACTTATACTATTGGCTGTTCTACTATACATATGAAAATTAAACATAAAACATTTATACAATAATTAATGACTATACAATTATAACTTTACCAAATGCAAAAAGCATTCCATTTCTAATTACTGAGGGGTTTAATATCGTTGGTTTAATAATTCAAATTAATTCATATTAGAACTCAGTATTATCAGCAATTTTACAATTTGAAAATAATTAATTTACCTTAAAAAATATAGAATACAACTAAATTGCTGATGAATATTTGAGCGAATACAGTCAACCTAAATAATATGGAAACTAAATAAGCTAGAGAAGAGAAAATGAATTTAATTATGCTACAATATTGCTTACAAATCAATTGAATCCTGTAGTGTTCGAATTAATATTTTATAAAGGTTATTATGTAGCATCTCAGAATAAATGCTATTTGAACTAAGTCAATTTCACAACTGACATCTTCAATTATTATGGCGTTGCAGGTAATGATGAGATAGCTGTGACATATGCTTATATTAATAGTGAAACTAATTCAACAATTTCTTTAAATTTATTTGACATATCCGTTTGTTAATAAAGCTAAACAATCTAACCTATCGGATTTATATCATTCTAGAATTAAACAAAGAATTTCGCTGCATTTAATTTGATTTAATATGATTTACTTATGATGGGACTTGAAGATTTTTTATTTCTAATTCCTGTCTAAAATACATTAGATATTAGGTATCAGCTAAATAATTCAAATATAATTTTGGAAATACAAGCAATAAATCCATTATTTACATCAATCTAATCATTTTCGATTAATTAGATTTAAGATAATGATGTTACATAAAATAGCTCTATTTGGATTTGGTTAATTCCATTATTAGGTCTGATAATATTATTAGCAGCAGCTATTGTATATATTTTGATTAGAAAAAAACATGCAGAAGAACATTAGGAAGATAAAGAAGGGCTTATTAAAGAAAAAGAGATAGAAATAAAAAATTAATTATGAGTTTATCAAACCTCAAATTCTTTTGTATTGAATAAAGCATTCTTTCCACCTAATCCATATTGCACCATATCATTAGTTAATAGTGAGTCATTCTAATCAATTTTTTCTTGATTGAATTCCATAGTTTAATTGCATGTTTTAGCCTGTTGAAACATAGCCTTTCTTTGTGAGGTAGTTGGTTTCTATTTCTAGAAAAATTAGTTTTATAAACATTCCTCCGCTGTTGGTCTTGCTCTTGGATCTCTAAATAGCATAGATTACACTAAATTCTTTTTAGATAAATTTAAAAATTAAAAAATACAACTAAATATTAAGGATATGATGATAACAACTAGAGATCAATCTTACAAAGTTTATTTTATTCCAAAACAAAGTTATATCCTTAGCCTGAAAACAAATGCTTTCCAGTTAATAGTAGATAGAAAATGCAACCTGAACTAAAAATATCACATTTAGCTCCATAATGCCCTCCACTGTAATTACATACCTCAGGAGCTACATACCCTGGTGTTCCACATTTAGGATACTTATATCTAGATAAAATAATTGTGATACTTCTTTAAGGTTGAATAAGTTGCTAATCCGAAATCAACAATCTTTAACATAGTTTCATCAGTTGATTTATGTAAAACTAAATTTTCTGGTTTTAGATCCCTATGCATAATATTTAACTTATGCATATAATCAAGTCCTTCTAATAAATCCTTTTTTTAAAAATATATATTTATAAATTACTTTCATGATCTTTTTTACTTATTCAAGATTTACAGTTTACTTTCTCATAATTTCCATCAAATTTTTTCCAGATAACCTTTCCATAATTATATAGTAACTTGTCTATCCTTAAAATACTTCATGTAATTTGCAAAAGGCTTTATGTTTCAATAACCTATTTATTTCAATTTCCTAAAACGAGATCTCATTAATGGGAATGCATTTAGCAGCAAATAAATTTTGTGTTAACTTACAACGAACTAAAAGGACCTTAGCCTAACTCCCTTTGCCGAGTACTTCAATAGGTTCATAGAAATCTTGAACCTTGGTATAAAATACTCTACCATCCAACAACTTCTTAATTTTATGAGACTCATCTGATTAATATGAATCTCTTAACCTAAACCCTATAATCTGTTCTTTTAATTCCCAATGTATAATGGAAGGAAAGCACAATGCAAGACTATATATAGGAACATCATCTCTATAAATATGCAAAAATTATTTTTTTATAACACATTTATATGGTTTTTAAAGCTAAACTATTAGCTGTATTTCCTAATCAATTAGTTTTGATTGAATATAATTAATCTTATTGTACAAATCTTAACATACTCCAGGAAGCATTATTTTTAATAATTTCTTATTTTTTTTATGTATATAAACAATACACTAGATTTATTTTTTTTATTAATTAAATTCAAATAATAAAAAGAAGATGAAAATCCAAAGCTTCTAAGAAGATTAAACACTAATTGTCCCTTTCGCTTTGATCATGTAGTAGAACATGACAAAGTCGAGGAAAGCGGAAAACAATTAGAAATTTAGTAAGAGCCGCAAGATCTAAATGATTAAGCTGAAATCAAACCTAAGCTCCCTAGTACCACCTCCCCCTCCAAAAGGTGTTGAGATTGATGTGATGAATCAAGAGATAATGCTCTTCGCATACTTAAATACTTACTCAAGTGATTAGCTAAAAAATGTTTAAGAGGGATTTTTGGAGTAAGCACGCGGCCTAGTAATGAATGCTGATGTAGGTTAAATGCCACGAATAATGTAGACCTAAGTCATTGAAGAATGCCTAAGAATGGAGTATCATGATAGAATCATGATTATTTTAGGTATCAATATTCAAAAATTATTTTTTTAGGTAGGTATGTTGATCACATAGTTGCTAGTCCACCAACAGACTTGCCACCCTATAGAGAAATAATAGACTTCGTTCAGATGTCTAGTGAGGATATCCAATACTTCCCCATCATAAGCCAACTTTCAAAGATTCCCCTATGTGTCGATCATATGATGAAGACACCAGAGATATTCAATTCCATACTGAATTGTGGCCATCCATGCAGAGGCAAGGTGCTGATAAGACTTGTACAACACAGAGGATTCAATTGGGCAAAATATTTCAGCTTCAACTCAAAAGAAGTTGACATGCTATTTGAGATGAAACCCAAAGAATACCTCAAATTCCTCCTATTTTTGAGCCTCTATCACTCTAAGAAGCTAGTCAAGTTCATTGTAGAGAGAAACTCAAACATCATTGATTAATTGTTTAAGAGCGGAATGACTCCTTAGGTTGAGTTCTACTTCAATTAGCTTATGAATGTTGTGATGCCATCTGATTGATATAAAAAAATTAAATAAAATAATAAAAAAAATAGGTCCTCTTATTCTCTTTCTCAACTTAATATAAAATTTTGTTCTGCCAACCATTTATCTTTTTTTATTTCTCTAAATTAGAAATCTCCTGGTGAAACATATGGGTTTTAGTATAGATGATGAGGAGGCAATTATTTAATTGTAGATACTACACTCGTTCTAATGGTTTTTGGTCCAATAATTTTTGAATCAGCATCCCTCTCGTCTTGCCTATCCCTTTCCAGAGGGGTAATATAAGGTGAGGAACATCTTACAATCGGCTTATTTCTACACTCATCATATCCAGGGACAACAGGTTATACTCTGGATTTCGCAGTTGATACTCTGGTAAGTTTGAAAGTTCTGCTTTATGATGTCATAGGTCTTACACTTCTTACCATGGATTATTATTAATCAGGTTATTTTGTCATCGACCTACTTTTTAAATGCTCGCTCATATTTCCAGGTACCTTTTTAGATTATATAATATATATTTTACCCATAATGGCTCATCAGGCGGAATGCCCTCATCATTTATGTTAGGATGCAGCATCTATCTTATTTCAGCTGCTGTTTTCTAGAACTTATCAGTTGTCTTCTATTCCTCTTAAAGTCTGGTTGTTAGTCTTGCAAGTCCACTTTTTTTTGATGAAAGTTGATCATTTTCAGTATTTTATCTAGGAGAATTCTTAGCTTTCATAGTCTACATGGCTTAATTAAGTTTACCATTATCATTAATGGCATTGTTTTTAACTATCTAAGAGAGAATAAATTAATACCTCTAATTTGCTATTTTTCTTTCCTGCAAAACCAACATGCCTGAACTTTGTCAAAACTTCAAAGTTTATTTTAGATTTCTCCCCTTTATTCTATAATTCTGTTTACTATTGTGTTAGGTTTTCCAAATCCAGCTTATTCTTACGCAGTTCATTATTAGCAATAATAATCGATTATGGTTTATTTAGGAGCGATCTAATTTCTATTAGATGTTCGACAATAAAATTTCTTAAGAGAATTAATGTTTCAGGATATTTGGGATTGATTGTAAATTAAACTCCTATTATATTATGATTGACCTAAATAATTTAGGGCCCTCTTGGTGATTCAGCCAAAATCTCAAAAACTTTTCTTGGATTCAACACATTGAATGGATGTATATCCCATGAATGTTTAGAATGTACCAGGAATTCTGCTTTAACATCTCTAAAAAAAGGATGCTGTATTCTATTCTTCTTTATTGTGAGTATTTCTTCATCCTAACTTGATGTAAAAATTCCATAAATTTCTTTTATGCCTTATGGTTTGTAAATGGGTGCTTTTAACATATACTTTCCCACTATATTATATTCCTCAGCAGCCTTTTTATAGTGAATCCCACCATTAGCTATTGGTACCCAACAATTCTTAAATTACTCTTAATCAAAATGAATTCCATAAAGGTCACCTGTAACATTATCAAGAAAATATTCATTCCTTTTAATTTGATCAACAGATTTCTATATTTTAGTCATATCACCAAGTGGACAACCTTAGTTTCCATTTATCACATCAACAGGCTGGACTATATATTTTTGAAATCATTACAGTTTCAAGATTAGTTGCTACAAAAAATACAAGGGCCTACATAGCACCGGATGAGGCTAGTAATATTTTATTGGTTCTCAAACACATTCTGATGAGAACCATAATCTTTTGACTAAACTTAGACCATGGTCTCAAAGATGCATCCATTTCTATAAAAATAAAATCTAGAAAGTCGAAAAGTCTTGCAGCATCACCAGATTAGTAACCACAATCAGCATCAAATAGAAAATCATCTAAATTAGATACATCTCGAGTAAAAAACTCAGTCTCTGTATCCAATAAATGTTTTTAGTTTAAGAAAACCTTATTATGATATCTAATACCCTCCTAATGATATCACAATATTTATCGAATTGTATTTTGCCATTCTCCGTTACGCTGTAGCCACTTACTATTAATATTCTCATTTTATTATAATATATGGGTAATAAATGTCATGAAGAACCTCCAATAAGCAGAGATTAGAAGAGACTTACATACTTTATAAGTTATGCTTAAAATCTTCACATATCAAATATTGTATTTTGAAAAAATATATAAAAAAAAGGTTAGAGAAAATGGTACTTAAGAAGAAAAACAGTATGAAATTGGATTTTTTTTTGATTAAAAAAACGTTAACTAAACTTTGAAGGCATGGTAGAATTTGTTTGAGGGCTAAATAATTGAGGGAAATGTAAGAGATTTATAAAATGCATTTTATACTATGCATCGTAAAAAACCATTACAATTTAATGAGATTTTAATGAAAAATGGAGGAGGCCCAATAAGATGGTTAATATGGAAAACCATCTTTAAATCATAGTTGTGTGAATAGATTCCTTTTGGAAAAGATTTTGAGATATCTAAATCAGATATATTAAGAGATGTTACAAGAACCTTTCCTAGGTAATATATTTAATATGAATGTCTTTTATATTTTTAGAAAAACCCTGAAAGTGTCAACAAATTAAGTGACCTGCTTGGAATGACTTGTTCTATTTTTAAACAATTTTCATATACATAAGGAATGAACTACATAATGGCACTCATATTAATGTAAGCAGGTGGTGATTTAAATGAAGCATGGTTAGGGGCTTATTCTATTATGACCTAGCCAAAATGGATGATGTACTTGATGTATGTTGATGAATTTCCATTATAATCAATGATTGGTAAGATAACAATTGAACTATTGAAATAGCAAGATATTCAATTATATCATCACTACATTAAGCTAGGTATTGAAGATGCATTTATTTTATCTAAATGGTGCTTTACTCTATATACATATAACATGGAATTGAATAAAGCCTTATAACTATGGGACTTGATAGTTTCAAAAGGAATCTTTATTATGCCTTACATTAATGTAGCAATCTTTATGAGTCTTAAATTTTAAATTCTGGTACTATAATCTTTAAAAATAAGGCTTGTCGTGATGATGGTGAACTCTAAGATCTTTTTCATAATGATTTCGAGTTTGTACTGGATAAATAGAATTTGGGAAAAATAGTTATTGATAAAAAGCTTATACAAAAGCACTCTACTCCAGAACTCAAAGAAATATTTAAACACATAAAAAAGTAAGATTTTGAAGAAGCTTATTTTAAATATTTAAGTAATTATTTATGAAAATCAATACTATAATGTATCTTTATCTTATACAGCATATAATTCTTCAGGAAAAACTGCATATCTGTGTATGTTTGATAATTTAGGTTATAATCTATTTTTCTATTTTTATTTTTAAATCTGAGGAAGTATTGGACTCTGCTCCTCTTCTTGAGGAGATTTCAAAATTAAAGAACTTAATGGTTTTAATTTGGTCTTTTTAACTTTGGTTCTCCTAAAATCTTAAGAAAGAGGCTATTATCTCATTTTTTATTCAAAAAATTTCTTTTCTTGTCTTAAAATTAAATTTGTGAAGATGTTAAATTACTTATAAAACGATTCATCTTCTTTTGGTTCTTATTTTAAAGACGCAACTCTCCTCCTATTCTCTTACAATCTAGCTTCAGTAGATTGTTTGAATGAATTATTGATTGATTCCTTTTTCTTTTCAGTCAAAAATCTAGATTTCAATTCAGGTGACATACACTAAATAGATTGATCTTAATATTTATATTTGCTAGTTAAAATTTATTCTATAATATTCTTCTCACTCTATCTCGGGGAGCTCTACCCTTTACCAGGGCTAAGATTTCTCTATTTAGATTATGGCTTCTACTTAACTTTATCAGAATTAAAACTTATTATTGAGTATTTGGCTGGAACTTATGTAGATCTACTACTATCTTATATTTATAATGCAGGTGGAGCTTAAATGATTTTTAGAGGTGGAATGGTAATAGGAATGGTAGGTAATGTTTTTTCATTGAAATATTTTTTAAAGTAATGATCTGTTGAAATTTATCCATATTCATTATAAAATTTTAATGTAATTCTCTAATAATCTTCATCATTATTCAACACTAGTACTACTGGTTTGATTTCTTGAACCTTAATGTTTGTTTAAATTTCAGAACACTTTATTTTAAAAACCTTTTCAATTTTATTAAAATACTACTCTATATCCCTAACATGGCCACCATCCCAATGATTTTCGCCAAATAATTCAATATATGTTCCATTATTATTAAATCTGTAAGTTAGAAGAGCAACTGCCAACAACCTATATCTGGCTTCAACTATTGATTCATATTTCAGCTTTAAATATTTTCTCCCATTAATAATTTCAAAACTACCATCACTTCCCTTATGTAAAAGTTAAAATATATCTCCAATTTTATGATTGGAGATGCTTTTTAATTATTCATGATGAAATTTCAAATTAGATCTATTTCTTTAATTCCAAAATCTTTATTTATGTTATCTTATTAGTTTATCTTTGATTAGTATTTTTTCCATTAAAGGAACTTGTTAGATAGTTCTACTAAGCCATACTGGTATTATTTCTTTCTATAAATTTCTCAAATCTTAAATTTAACTCATGTATTTAGTCTGACCTAAAATTTCCGTATTAGGAATATGTAATTTCAATCTTGCAACGCTGTCATCATAAACGATATTTGAATATTATTCAATAAATCTTGTTCTATAGCTCATATCTTATATAATCTTATTTAAGTTCACATATATGTTTTCTTCCAAGTAAAGAATATTTGATTGTATAACATAGCATTTGAAAAATATGTCTTTAAAAAAACTGCAACGATGTTAGAATCTCATTCTTCTATACCATCTCTATAGTATGTACACTGATCTAGATTCATTTATGAGTGTCATTATTTTTTCATATCTTAAACCCTTTTTCTTAACATTTAGGTATCCTCTAAACACCTTTTAGATTTTAACAGCAGCACATATTTCCTTGATCTAAAAATCAAAGAATATATTAATAGTATGATTCACTCTATTCATGAGATATATTTTCTTCAGCAGTTTAACATCATTATATATCTACTTGATTTACAAATATTCTTTCTGTTGAAATTTATTGATTGCATTCAGGGTCTTAAGATATTTTAATAATTGTTCCTTATTTAATTTGAATTACTATTACGATCTTTTCACAGAAACTAATTTCTTGAAGTAATATAAAAAAGGCTATGTTATTTGTTCATTTTAGAATACACCTTATTCTTTCTATAATATTCTTAGAGCTTAGAAGTTAAATATTATTATCGAGTTATTAATATTAGAGCATAATTTAGGCACCATTTATTTATAGTTGTTCTTCTTAAAAATGGGAGGCCTTATTGCCTTAATTATAGTAGGTTATCCTTAAACCATTTTAGATATAGGATCGTCATGTAAAAAGTATATTCTTTTCACAAAATTATTTATTAAAAATTGTTTTAATAAATCTATTCTAATTTTTCCTAAATGCAAGGCCTTAAATATAAGTTTAGCTGCATTAGTTTCTATATAATTCTAAAATTTTCTCTTTTTATATTCTCTATATCCATATAGCAGTTTTACATATGTTGATTTATATTGGACCATAAGTATTTATCGGAGTTCCTTTTAAGATAATACAAATCTTTTCCATTATATCACAACCTTCAGTGCAATTTCTAAATTCATATAAATAAAAATAATAAAATGGATTATTAAGAAATAAAGACTGAGAATGAGATGATAACAATGGAATTGACAAAAGGTCGAGTTACCCTTCTTAGTATACCATAAATATAAAATGTATTCAAAACAAACAAATATTCGGTAACTATATATTTTAAAAATGTTTTTTTTCTTTTATAGTTGTTAGATTTTGTGCCTCGAACACTATTTGGATCATTTAGGCGAGTTGGAAATCTATATCTATTGGCAATCTCCTTAATCATGCTTATTGATAGTAGTTTGTCCCCATTTTATAGATGGATAACCATATTTCCAATGGGATTAGGTGTTGTTGTTTATATGGTTTTGTAATTTCTTTTAGACCATTTACGATGTTAATAAGATCATATAATTAATAATTAAACAACAAGAAGAGGAGGTTATGAAAAAAATTCGAATATAAATGATGTTAAATGGATGGACCTCAAGGTAGGGGACATACTCTATTTAACAAAAGGAGACATTGCACCAGCGGATTTGATATTGTTAGATACTGGGCAAGTCAGAGATCGAGAAGCCTTATGTATGTTGGATACATAATATTATGATGGCCATTCAAGTCTGGCAAAGAAGAAATCCTCATATCTCACCCAAATGATTGTGCTGAGAACTAGATAGAAAGGATAATATCCAGAATATAGAAAGATTCTCTCAGGTAAATTAGAATATGAAGGTCCTAATCACAACACAACAACATTTAATGGAAATTTGAAACTTAAAAAAGATCCAAAAAGAGAAGTCTTGACATATGAAAATTTTATCCCTAAAGGATCTAAGATTAAATAGACATCATGGTTATTTGCCTTGGTTGTCTATACAGGAGAAAACACCAAAACGGCTAAGAGTACACTTTAATTCAGAGATAAGGACTCATTCTAAGGGCATTATTCAAATAAATTAAGTTTGTTGATGGTGCTTTTGTCTATGTTTTTTACATTAGTAATTATTTATTTCACAATTAGATTTCTATTATTGTGCTACTAGCAAGATCCGATGATATATCTTATATGAAAATATATGATCCAAATACTGCCAATGGTATGAAAGTGTTTAATATGTTCATCCTATATAGCTAGATAATACCAGCTAATTTGTTTTTGATCTATGACATAATGAACTTCATTAATAAATTCATAGTGGAAAGCCATCTAATTAAGAAGGATGCTGAAAAGTTTATTAAAATTCATAATCCATAAGTGTTGGCTGATTTAGGTCATGTAGATTATATGCTCATTGATAAAACTGGAACATTAACTACATCTTATTATAAATTAGATAGCTTTTTATTTGGTACTTAATAATTCACTCTTAATCATGATTAATTATTAAATAACTTAAATGTCAAGGTTAAGAAACCAGACGACGAAGATGAGCCCATAAATAAACTCTCATTTCCAGAGAATGAATATTTAATAGCTTTAGAATATGATCCTATGAATGCAAAAAAGTCAAATGGATAGGTGATTAATACTTTAGAAACAACCTAAAGATAAGCAAATAGAATTAATTAATTGAAGAGTGTTAAAACTAATGCTAATAGCTAAATATTCAAACAAGTTTAAGGAAAATAAGTTGAATTAACTTAAAATAAGACTACAGATTTTTCATCAAATTAAAGACGTCCCTTATTTGCAGGAAAAAAGAAAAGTTCCCATACTTTGTAAAACAATAATAATGATGAGTTTTTATAGATGGTTTCATAATACAAATAATTATCTCCACAATCAGATTACCAGTAAAATGAAAATGACAATTCCTTAATTTATGATTCATTCTTGAAATGCATAATGCTCTGTCATGAAGCTAGACCAATATACATATAATAAGATGTAGCCTATGAGTCATATTCTAAAAATGAGGAGATTGCATTAGAATTTGCAAGATTATGTGGATATTCGCTGGAACAGTTTAATAAATTTGAAGGACCTGATGCCTATTTATGTAAGGTTGGAGGATAAAATATCTAGTATTAGATACTAGGACTTAATAATTATACACAATAGAGAAATTTAACATCAATAGTAATCCAATCTCCATAAAGTTCCAGCATTTATATTCCAGATATACATGAATTTGCTGCTATTAATTAATTATCAGGTGAAGGCTCTAAGAATAAAGCTTTATTGATATGCAAAGGTGACTATGAGGCAATAAAGGGCAAGCTAGAAATGAATTAAAAAGAAAGAGAAGAATTAGATTCTATGGTTTAGAGTTATAAGAGGAGAGGAATAAGATTGATATTATATACTACTAAGGCTTTAAATATGATAGATGCTGAGAAATTTAGGAAATAATTCAATATATTACACAGTTCGTTAACAAGCTAATCAGAACAATTAGAATAATTAGCAATTGAATTTGAAAAGAATCTCAACATAATTGGTATGATAGGTTTTAAGGAAGAACTAAAATAGGATGCCCTAGAATTGATCTAAACAACTAAACATTGTAATATAAATGCATGGTTACTCTCAGGAGATGAAGAAGCTGCAACAATAAGTTGTGCATAAGCTTTAGAACTTTGTGATTCAGCCTATTAGAAAAATCTTAAGATATCTGGCAAAACTAAATAGGAAATATTTTTTGAAATTAATACTGCTATTGGAACAATAGAAAATGAACTTAAAAAACAACAACAAGAGTAGGAATAAAAATAAGGATAGAAAAAGGCTATGATCTAATCTTCCACTACAATATTAGCTGGAGAAATGTTTTAAAGAATTAATAAATTTGTGGTTATCATAAATGGACATAGTTTGGCTATCATACAAGATTCTCCTGACATTATGGGTCATTTTAGATATTTATCATGTGCCTGTAAAAACTTAATTGGATATAATTTGAGTCCATAATAAAAAGAATTAATTTGCCTAATGGTAAGAAATTTTTTCCCAGGAGACCCTATAGTATTGGCCATAGGAGATGGTTATAATGATGCCTTAATGATGTAAGCCGCTAATGTCAGTATAGAATTATTGAATAGTAAAAAGTAGGTCTTATATCCTGAAGTAAATGCAGGAGATATAATAGTTAATAATTTATCAGATGTGAAATTATTGTTGTTAGAAATTGGTAAACTCAATTCTGAAAGAATGAGTAACTTTGTTGTTTATATATTTTACTGCTCTGGATTATTAGGTATGACTTTATTTTTCTTTAATTGGTTCTGCTAATTTACTGCTACATCACTACATGATTCGATGACAATATTCTTATTTATGTTTTTATTCATAGTACCTAATTCTATTGCATTAGGCATATTCGACTCACCAACTGATCCGTTAATAAATTTACAACTACCAGCACTATATGTTGATGGATAGATTAAAACAAGACACTTTTTAACTTATTATTTATTGGAAGGATTCTTTGAAAGTTTTTTAACAGCTGCATGGACATTCTATACCTGTGCATATATGATCAATTATTCGACAAATAATTTGGGATGGTAGTCAGATTTATAAATGATATCAACGGCAGTCATATATTCTCTAATTTTAATTGCCACTTTTAAAGTCTTCTTTAGATTAATATTAAGAGGAGTGGCTATAGTTGGATTGATATAAGTATTTGTTTTAGGTCTTGGTATTGGATTCGTATTAGTAAATAATAGAGGTGAGTTTTCAGAATGGGATTATTAACAATTAACTTAACAATTATTTACTAGATATAATTCGATTGTAGCTATGATATTTTCGATATGTGGAGCTAAATTCATAAACTATGTTATTCATGATTTAATCAGATTCTACTATCTACCAACTGTCTATGAATAATTTGCTTTCTTAAACAAAGATGGAACTGAGTATTAATCATTTTCAAATAAAGAGATTCTATCATAAACTATAGATTAATAGATGTAAGATTTATCATTTAAATTAGTCATGTATCAACAATAGTATAGAAGGTGTTTTAAAATGCCACATCAATAAGTCCATATATTTAAGAGATGCTAAATCCTGGCGATACTAGGGTTACTGAAATGAAGATTAAAAAATTGAATTTAGAAATGAAAGAATCAGTTTTGGAATAGAAATTCTTAGAAACAAAACTTGAACCATCCTTATAGTAATTGCAATTCTTTGCATTTGTTTTATTGATGTACTTTTTGGCATATGGACTTACTGACTTCTTTATCAATGATCAAAAGACATTTGGAGGGTATTTTATTCCATATATTATAGTGTTGAATATTTAATCGTATTTGTTATATTTATGCTTGTCCTAGTATTTATCTTTACAGAAAAATTTAAGGAAAGATATTATACATAATCTCATTTATTAATATTACTGCTCTTTGCAGTAAAAGTTGCTATCGATTGGTTAAGTTTAGATTTCTAAATTGTATTGAGTGCTACCTTAGTGTCTTTATTTACCACTCTTAATAGCATGAATATGAGTGTGGTACCCATTGTGGTCTATAATATAATTTACCTCATATAATTGATAATAAGATTGTGTATTAATGTTGATAGGGAGACATTGGATACAAGTATGGACACTTACTCATAAACAAGAGTATCTATATATGCAGGTAGTACCATAGTAATTTTAATCATAAGTATAATAATTAGATTATTATTTTCTTACTATGAGTCAATAAAATAGAGAAGAAATGATTATTTAGCAAGATATCAAATAGAGTAAGATAATATGGCTGCTCATGATATTCTATCCATATTAGTACCTAAATTTGTTTAGCAATCTATTAGTAGGGGAGTTTATTCAATGCAGGAAGCATAAAATGATGTTTCCATACTTTTTTGTTATATTTGTGATTTTGATTCAATTATGAGAGAGGAAGGAAAGAATGTAGTTCTAATGTTGGATTCACTTTTTAGAGTTTATGATAATCTCTGTCTTCAACATGGTGTTTAAAAGATAGAAACCGTCGGATACACATACATGGCTGCCACAGGTATCAAGGCGTGTGAAGCAGAAGTTTCATAACATATGCTTAGAACAGAGAAGACCATGAGATTGGTAAATTTGGCTCATGATATGGTTAGTCATATTGTAGGAAGAAAATACGGTAAAGGAAATCAAATAGAAATTAAAATTGGTATACATGTCGGTAGGGTTATAGCTGGTGTTATTGGTCATCATAAACCATAATTTTCTTTAATCGGAGACCCTGTCAATTAAACATCAAGAATTGGTTCGACTGGAGATACTGGAGCAATTACATTATCAGAAATTGCCTTCAAATAAGCAAGATAAGGAGTGAGTGTTGGGAGAAACGACATTAAATTTTATGAAAAGAAATTCAAAGAAGCTAAAGGACTTGGATAGATTGAGACTTATTAAGTCTTCAAAACTAAACCTGTAAATTATGTTCCCCCAGCTCATCAATTGAAATGGTAAAATATAACAAAGAAAGTGATAAATGAGAATGTCGCTAGACGATCGGTTGACTCACCATAAATGTAAAGTCCTCAACAAAAGGGAAAACTCTTAAATAAATTATAAGTTACCTTATCTATTAATCCTGCTCAATCAGGTGGGTAAGATGGTTTATCACATAGAAATCTTGGCTCCCCTCAACCTTAACAAGGATCAGATAGAGGAACTAACTTTTAGAAACCTGATTCTCTTGTTCAAATTCCTGAATAATTAGATGATTCTGAAATATTGTAGGCTGAAGAATAAGATTAAAAGCCTAACTTGGCATTACTTAAACCAAATATATTATTAGGAATAGGTGATAATTAAGAGGACATTAAATTAAATTTCTAAAATATTCTGAAAGAATAAAATTTATATTATGGAAGAATAGCTGTAGGATTCTTATGGGTAACATATTTTATGATAACTTTGATTACTTTGATAGTAAGGCAATTTTTTGATTTCAATTTACTGATTTTCGTTTTGAGAGTAATTTTTATATATTATAATAGGCTATCTTCCTGATAATATTAATGATATTATTTCCATTTTTAGGCTAGGCTTACAAAAATTAAGCAATAAATATGGCCTTCTATATTATCTTCATGTTTGGTGCGTTTACAATTCTATTTTAAGCATTTTTAACATCAAATCGAGAAGTCCCACCAATTTGTTTACTAGAATTATTATATATTTTAATTGTGTCCTGCCATCTAAAATTATTTACATTTATTTAGAATTTGTCTTATATGATAGCAACATTAGGAGTATTTTTAGGATTTTACATAAAATCAGGGGCCTTTGAGCATTAATATGTTTATTATTTAGTTTGTGCATAATTTTTGATTCTTATCGGATATCATAGAAGTATGAGCGAGTAAATTTAAATCTTTAACAATCTTTAAATTAATGAGGAGAAAAAAATTAAATAAATAGCTTTAGTAAGTCAATTATTACCCACTCATGCCTACTTAAAAATGAAAAATTCTTCAGTCTATAATAAGTAGGATTTCATAGATGAGTTTGATGATGTTACGATGCTATTTGCTGATATTAAAGGTTTTACAGAGTATTCTCATTCAACTACACCAGAGGGTGTTGTAAATATGCTTCGTAATTTATTTACTGACATGGATAAAATGTGTTTAAGGTTCAATGTTTACAAAGTGTACACAATAGGTGATTGTTATGTGGTTATGGGCTTCACAAATTCAGCAAAAAGAAATGTATAATTTAAAATTTATAAACTAGCCAATTTAAGAAGCCATCAATACTATAAAGATGGGTTTTTCTATGATAGAAATTATATAAGAAGTAAGAATAAAAATAAATTTCCCTCTATTAAATATGAGAATTGGTATACATACAGGCTAAGTAATTGGAGGAATTATTGGTACAGATATTGTTAGATATGATTTATATGGTAAGGATGTTTCTATAGCAAATAAAATGGAGAGTAGCGGTGTTGAAGGTAGGGTTATGATATCAGAATCTACAAAAAATATGATAGAGAGATCTGAAACTCATCCATTTTAATTCAAATTTGAGAAGGTAAATTATTATAAATATTATAGGATGTCGATTTATCTAAATTTAATATGAGCTTGAAAGGATATTTGGTGGAATATTAGAAAGATGGATTGGAACATAGTGGCGTATTAGCAGGATCACCTAATTATGCTAATTATGGTCATTGATTTAAAATTATAAATAAACAAATATAATATAAATAAATCAATATTTTCTTTACTTTGTTAATAATTATTCTGGTAACTAAATATGCTTATTTTGTTTAAGATAATAATTTTGTTAACTTATGTCAATCATTTAATCTATATATCTAGAATTTCTTGGTGCTGGTTAATTATCTTCAAAATTTTATATAAATGCCTCATTAGTTGGGCTTTTTTTATTAAATCTTGTTTTTTAGGATTACATAAATTATTGCATCCCTGACATTGAGAGACTTAAATTTGAACTGCTCATTTTTAAGCTATCGGGTTATTATTCTCTCTTGTATGGAGTCTTATATTATTCTGTCTCAAATAAAATTGATTTATTATGTTCATCATCTGATTGAATGTATGATGAAACTTCATCTAAATTTTTTATTACAGATTTCTTTTATGATTGTATATGTTCATATAGTAGGGTTACTAATTTAAGCACCTAAATTAGTTATTCTAAATTACTTGATGATATTCTACATTTGAGTTATTTATATATTCTGGATGCTCTGAATAAAGTTATTCTGTAATTTCTTAAGGATCATTTAGATATGCTAACTAATTTAATTGAATATGGTATCTCTCAAATATGAGAAAAGTACCTTCTCTTTTTCTTATCTCTTTAATTTCTTTTATAAATCAAACCAAGGGATGGTGGAGAATATTTAATTGCTAATCTTATTGGAATTATAGTATTTAACATATTTATTAAATTTGCGCGATCGTTAATATTATTTAACGAATAAAAATTTTTTATGGAAACAACTAAGTACAATAGAAGCTTGAGTGGTGTCCCTGAAATTCCAAGACGAGTATCCAAAATGGAAAGTATTCGTGATCCAGTCAGGAGAAATCTAACTAGCTTATATAATGATGGTACATAATTATATTAATAATTTTCCTACAGCATTCGGTCTTAAAAGAAAATAAGAGCGAATAAAAAGATCATTAAATGGGGATATAGATGATAAAGAAAATATCCCCCAATGTAAAACCAAGATATATACTCTTCCTCAAGAATCTACATTTGCATAAATTAAGATCATCGACATCGTACATCAAGACACTTAGTTATTAAAACCATATACAAATGAGATTTTTGATCATTTGAAGGAATTAGAGGTATTAGATATGTATACAAAAATAGAAAAAATCTACTCCATAAGATTAGTTAAAATAACATAATATATCTTAGTCACTTAGAGCTAAGATGGTTGATTGGATGGTCGAGGTTTTATGTTCATATAAATGCAGTGATTAAACTTTCTTTATAGCAGTACGCATTCTTGATTTCTATTTCGTTAAATCAGAAAGATAACTTGAAGTATCAGATCTTCATTTATCTGGTGTTACATCTATGTTCATAGCAGCAAAGTATGAAGAGATTCACCCTATGAAACTCCAAGTAGTGCACGACAAGATTGCACATAAAAAATTATCCATTGATTAAATTAAAAAGAAAGAGAGCGAAATTTTATAAACAATTGGATTTGATTTATGTGGTGCCACAATCTACGAATAGTACAATTTAATCCTCCAGAACTGCTAGATTGAGGAGAAGCTCCCCTTAAAGCACTACAGATACTTAAAAAAACTTTGCTTGTATTTGGCCAAGATGATTCTCTATGAATATGATTTATGTAGTCAACATAAGTATACTCTATTAGGAGCATCCCTTATTTTCGTGGGCTTTAAGATAGTTGAATAGTTAGAAACAAATTTTAATGCTGAGTTACAAGTAAATAAATATAAATATTAAAATTTTTAAAAAGATAAAGGAAATTAGTTTATAATGTGGACTTGAACATGAATAGTTAATTGAAGTTGCTGCTAAAGTATTGAATTTAGCTAAAAACTTTGAGAAATAATATCCTAATTTAGAGAATCTCAAAAAGTTTAATGGATTTTAGTTAGAAGAGGAATAATGATATAAAAAAAAATTTCTTTTTATTTTTAAGCTTTTTTTCCTCTTATTTTAATGTACTAAATAAATCTCAATTTTTCTTTGTTGTTTCTGCAGTGTGTTTTTCTCCTTTACCCTTCTATAATTTGCCTCCTGTTGCCTTTCTCTCTAAAAGTTCTCTTCTATCTTTTGATAATTATGGTTTGATAATAACAACATTTGATGGTTAAATAGGGATTTATTATGAGGCACCTAAAAATAATATAAAAAAAAAATACCATTTGCCTTCATTCTGGTAATTTTCTCGATATGAATAACCCATTTTTTTCTATAAACTGATGTAACCTTACCCTTACTTGCCTTATACTTTCCCTTAACAATTAAGACTTCATCTCCTCTCTTTATGGGTAATGCTCTAACATTATATTTCTTTCTCAAATCCTTTGATAAGTGTGAGCTCATTAATCTTCTTCTTATGTGTGATGGAGCTGAAAAGTGAGCACGTCTTTACTTTCTTCTTGAGCTTGATACGTCTGTGTGGGTTTTCATTTCAAAAATAAGATTTTTATTTTTAATTTTTTTCAAAATGCCTTTAATATATAAAAAAAAAATCAATCCTCACTCTCATCAAAATCATCATGGACTATATCTGTATTTCTGAATGTATATAGGCCAATGAATAGCTGAATAAACAAACTACCAATCAATGATCTGAATAGCCACTACCCAAATATGATTGAGCACATCAAAGTTATGGATGAAAATACTATAGTTAGCATGAAATCATCAATAAACTTAATATTTATATCAAATATACATAATTATTTGCATTGGTAAAAGTGTATAATCCTATTGAATTACTAATCAATACTAATAGGGTTGATAAAAGACAAAATAATTTATTTTCAATTAATATTGATATACACAAGGCTAATTATGATATGAATGCCATTAACGAACCCAATCTATATAGTGATGGTAAACTAATTTTATATTATAGTGTATCTAATTTAGAATGAAAACATACTTGAAGCATATAATACTGATATACTTATTGTAGATCCAAACAATATTTGCATGGTAGATAATTTGTATCCAAAATCAATATAATGACTATACAAAACTATGAACACATTCCCAGAGCAATTACATAATATTTATAGCAAATATAATGATTTAAATTTTCCTATTTCATATCGCTCCTCATCTAAATATTGTAATTAAAAATACCTTTATGCAACAATTTTTATTCATGCATTTCTAGAGCATCCTCAACAAATTTCTTCTTAATCATATTGGCCAAAAAATATTCACCTTAATTATGAGTGGATGTTTTTAATTCATCATAATTAAATGTCAAGTGAAGATTAATTAACCTAATGGATATAATTACACATGGCATCGATATTAGTAGATTCCATAGGACTGGGTCATCGTAAAATTTTAACTTCTATAGCATATCGATGGATGGATAGCTATAAGACATCAATCCTTATAAGGCCCAACCAATTCCAAATAGAGCATACTATTTGGTATACTGTTTATAGCCATATAACTAATCTTAAAATAAAGAGATTTCAAACTACAGTTATCATCATTTGGAAATTTTCTTTTGATAAAAATCTCAATCGGCTTGATAATCATCCTATAGTACATATTACTGTATCTAATATCCAATGATATGAGTAGACCACAAAAAAATCGAACGATTAAACTCCCCTCTCTGAATGGTAAGAACCATTGGATAATTAGAACTACAATTAGGAATGAATTGCATTTAATCATAACTTATCTATATGGTCCTTTAAGGTCAATACAAATGGAAAGTAAACATCCTCTATTTTTTGTTAATGAATAATTACAATGCAAATGCTAAATGCATCCAATATGTTTCGATTTTCCATTTATGTTTGTACATTTAAATTTTATACCATGTTGGTTCAGCTGCACATGGAATACTTATATAATATCCAAGCATAAGATAAGGAAGGAAACTATTTATCGTAAAATAGTGAAAGGATTTCTTTGATTAAAATTACATTATTAGAATGATTAAAACAATTTTTTTTTGATAATATTTATTCTTTATGAATAATCATAACTTCTACTTAGAAAAGTTTATTTAGATTCTTCTATAAAATATAAGATTGATAAATACTTTCCATCGATATCTATTCCATTTAGATTAGCTAAGACAGTTATTGCTACTTCAAGAGAAGAATATTTGATTATACAAAGATGCTTATTAGTTCCGTTTGCTACAAACCTTTAAAAAAAAAAAAAATTATGAACAATATATACTTATGTAATTTAATGGGTCCAAAACTTTAGAAATATTAGAGAATAACTTATGATTGGCAAGATAACTTACTAAGATTAGAAACTTAGATAGTATCACAAGGTGGGGCAAGAGTATAAGTTGAGTCAGGTTTAATTCGATTAGTCTCTTCACAACCTTGAAAGTATTCTTCTCCAGATTTCACATCTGGAAATATTTCACCAGCTTTGGGTGGTTAGGTTTTTAGAGATATTTCTTCATAATTCGAAAAAAATATCTATCAATTATAAAAATAATTTACTTTCATTGTTTATCCATAAAACGAAATATCATTTAATGATTCCTTAGCTATTGCTGCATGATCTTAAGTAAAATATTGAACAAGAGCACTTGATCTTTCTTTCAAATAAATTAACTTATCAATATTTCCATAAGTACTAAACAAATTATATAGCATAAGCGAAGTAACTACCTTTTTATCGAACCATCTAGCGTAGATGACTTTAGATTTTCTAGCTATTATATAAATATTTTAAATTTACCTTTCATAAAAAGTGGATTAACGTATTCTTCTAATTTATCTGATAAAGTTTAACTTTAACTTTAGCTTTTAGATTGTTAATTTTATTAGAGTCTTGAATTAGTTATTAGTTGATCAATATTATCGACACTTTTAGATGACTTCTCTTAAGCATTTAGTTAAGTTTATTTCTCCATGTATGAGACAAGTTTCGATGAATCGCCTTGATTCGACATGTCTTAATTGAGTTTTTAAAGGATGCTCTATTTATCTTTTTCACTCATTTCTTTTTATTGATTATCATGTTTAAAGTAAGTGAATAAGTCATTATCTTCCTCCTCCTGATAGTCTTCCTCTTCTGACCCATCTGCAGAATCTTTGAAGTTTAAACCATCAAAATTTAAATCCTCTAACTTCTACTGATAATTAAGGGGCTTTCCTTCACTTTAATACATTTTATTGGGGATTGGTTCGTTAAATTTATCCTATGTCTAACTATGATAGATATTATCTTTAGGTTCTGTTTCATTAAAGGATTGAATAAATTCAATAGGATCACCCTTAGTATTTTTTTCAGCTGTTGGCAATGTTAGTTTCTTTCTTTATTTTTAAGTTTAATTGGAGGTTGTAGATGTTGATTATTATTCATCAGATTTAGTGAGACCTTATAAGAAATTCTAATATCCATCGGTAAGGTTCTAAAAATTTGATTATTAATCAGCTATGTCTTTGAGTATAGATTACTATTTCTCTATTTGATTCTAAAGATCCTAAGATTAAAGTGTCTAAAATCCATCAGCACAAACTTATTAAAGTTAGTTCATCAGTGTATTCAGTGACTATATTTGTTATTGCATTTAGTGTTAAAACTACAATTGAGATTGTAAAAGCTAGTAGTTAAATGTAATAGCTTATGGTGCTTATTTAGGTGCCTCTTTCTGTTTTTATCTAAGGACAGTATAATCTAGATAAAAAAAAAAAATAATGAATAAATGTGAAAAAATTTACCTACACCACCTGTATTATTTTCTTAGAAAGTGATAAATTATAATTTACTGGCATATACGTTCATGACAAGTGTCGAATCATCACAAAAATATTTATCATTCATTGCTAATCTAGCTCTAACAGCAGACTCTGGATTATCATATTCAACAAATGTTTTCCAAGTAAGTGACCTTTCAAATATAAGCATCTTTATATAGTATTATTTAATACCCTTTAAATTGTTCCAAATGGACTGAAAACCTTAAAATATTTATCATGACCAAGTGTTTTATTAGCCTTATTTGTTATAACAACAAGTATAACATTTGTACGAGGAGGATCTTAATTGCGATCAGCTTGAGAGCTCATTTAAGTCGATTTATATAAATAAAAAAAAAAAAAAGAAGAAGATTTAATATTATCAAATGTTATTTATTTTCTTTTTTTTTCCTCCTCATTGATATTAGATTTTCTCTTGAATTTATGAAACAGTATTCTAATAATAAAAAATATCAATATATCTTGGAATCAAAATTTCCAAAATATCAGAGTTAATACAAAATCATATCTAATTCCTACAAACTGGGCACTAGTTTGATTAATTGAGCCATAAATCAATACAATTTCGATGAAATTCATGGCCACATTGTAAAGCTACTAGTTTATCCTTTTGTAAGCAAATAGGACAATCATTAGAGGTTTCTGATAGTTACAGCTTATTAAGTCTAAGGCTTATTTGAAACTTTTTATTAATCCATTTTTATAATTTTTTTATAGATTACGGAATCATAATTAACAACTTTATTATAACTAATAGTAAATGTGTTGCAAAATATATTACTCCTAAGCATATGAATAATATAATTGAAATTATTCCACAAAAACTCAGGAAAAATACAGGCAAATCGAATAAAATAAGACAAAACTCAGCTTAAATTAAATCTCTGCTACTGCTAATAATCCTCCAAAAATATTCTATAAAAATATAGATATGAATGATCTAGCTTATCAGTAAATATAAAAATATTCCGATTTCCTTTTTAATCATAATCGCAATTAACTAATATTTCAAGTATTTGGCAATTTCTCTATCTATTTTATAAAGCCTTATCCTATATTAATCTTAAGTTCTTTATATTTCTTTAATAAGTCCTCTCATTACTACGATTCTGCTTTATGATGATTTTTTAAAAATGCATTATTCCTCCGAATCAAAAACATAGTAAACATATAAATAAAAGCCTCCTTATGTCAATAGGCCATACATGAAAGCCCGAGGTATAACATAAAATATTCCTACAATTCCCATTACTAATTTATATACTCCTAAGATGGCTGAGGTTATTTTAATTTTCTTCAAAGTCTTCCTGCCCACTTATACACATTATGAGAATTCGTTGTTCTTCAAAAAATCTAAGAATAGCACACAAATCTCTTAAAATATAACCTCTGAAGGTTCCTATTCATTTTAATTAAGATGAGCTCTTGATGATTAAGTATGGGATGTATTTAACATAATTTAATAATCATTATAATCTTTATTTTCTTTCATGCTACTCATCTTAAACCTATCCAAATCTCCTCTCAACCATCTCCTCTAATTAGGTTACCAAAATTTATTCCGACCTTCTTCCCTAAGTGGCATAATTGTATTCATTTTAGAATGTTGCACATAAGACGACTGCTTAATCGTACAATTAAGTGGCTCTTTATAATTTATTTGATGATTATTAAGCAATGGCTGATTATGATCCAATACATTGGCTTAATCCATTTAGTACTTTTTCAAGTCTATCATGTTATTTAACAATTCTAGTGCTAGTTGTACGAAGTCTTTCTTTTTAATCATTGAACAATTAGACTGCAACAGCATTACCTACAGCATAATCATCGAAAGCATCCTTGACTTATTTTCTCAAAGTGTCTAATAATTATGAAGCTCTCTCTAGGGATGTCTCATCGAAATTGCTTTCAAATGATTTTCCAATTCTGGCTAATTATGCCAAAACTTATGCATACCCATTAAATAATTTAATATTTAATGCGTTTTGGAGTAATTTTCTAGATATCTTTGAAACCTCAATTAATGAACCTGCTCCACTGTAGAGGGATGTAATTATATCTTAAGCCTCCTCAATAGCATATAAGCTGTCTTAATAGTCTTATGATCTTTTTTTGTAATAGGCTTCCTCCTAATCTCTGGCTAAAACTATCAATTCCATTTATTGGTTATTAGTGAAGGATTATCTTTCATTTACCTCAAATGAGCTTGATGCTCTAACTTTTTAGGTTGTACATGCTTTTAATTAGGCTGAAGAGTCTCTTAACACATTAGAATTCTAATTAATTTCTTTTTATCTAAATTCGTGTTCTGATGAACATTCTTTTTATTAAACATCATATATTTCATCATGTGATATTTGCTCTAAATTAATTGCATCTCTGAACTCATTCAAAACCCTAATAATAGCGTCAAGGGGTGATTTTGAGGCTAATTTACTCTCAATTGTAGCCATCACTGTACTTATTGACCTTCTTGATGAATAATCTAACTTAGCAAATGAAAGGATAAGAAGGGTTGTTAAGAGAATGTATTTCATATTAAATTTTTGTTTTTGTTATATCGTTTTCTCCACATTTATAAAAAAAAGTTTGTTTTTGTGAACTAACGTAAACACTATTTTAGATAGAAAAATATTAATAATCTCTAAAAATTAAAACAAAATAAATAAATAAAATTTTAAATAAAATAATAAATAAATTTATTCATTTTTAATAAATATCTATCCCAGCACTGATAAGACTCTTAATAACTAGGTCTTAAAATTCCTCTAAACTAATATTTCCATCTCCATTTGTATCTGTTAACGCCATCCATTGAATGAGATCATCCTTTGTTGGTGTTTTCTACATACCACATTACTTAAAGGTCTCCTCTAATAGCTTATGGGCCTCATTTTCATCAATTTCTCCAGAGCCATCATTATCAAACCTTTTAAATAACTATTTTGCTTTATCTAATCGATCTTATGCATACTATGTATATTATTTCTTCTTAATTTATCTCTAAAATACTATATTAATCTAGTTTTATGTCTTTAAGATATAAAAATTTTATACAAAATATTTTATACATAATGATTCAAAATCTGCAAGTGTAATTTATCTATTTTTAGTTGCATCTAAGACATCCGCGTATTGATCAATATCTTATTTTGATGGTGAAAATCTTTAACCCATAAATTAATAATTATTCATCATCATCTAAATCACTAATTTTTTATAGTTTCTTACACTCCTAATCATTTAATTATCCACTTTTGTCTTTATCATAATATGAAAATATTGATTATGCAATAAATCTGGCTTGCTCTTAATCCATTAAAGAAAAATTATATTATAAATCAAACAATTCCTTAGGTTCGAATATATGCCTTTAAAAAAGAAAATTCTTCATCTAAATAGTTAATTTTGGATATTAGAACTTTAAGACATTCTATTCGATTAATCATTTGATAACTAGTTGATGAATTTATAAACTTTTTTTCTTAGTCAATCTGAATAGTTACCTATTTCTGTAATTGATTCATTTAACTAGGTTAATATGTTTTCACACTCCTTTATTTATGTGATCTTACTACCTTTCAATAACAATTGCTATATTAGCTATAAGTGATCGAAAAATTCATTATCCATTAATGGTATTTATCAGTTTAATTTCTTAAGTTTTCTTTTATTATGTATAAGAGTTCATAAATAATTTCTTTTTGAAAAAGATGTTTAATCGACTAAAATTTTCGGATTACAATTAAGGATAGTATTTTGAATTTCTTCGACACATAAGTGCCTTTAGAAAGAAAATAAATTTAGAGATTGATTATTTGGAATAATTGCTTTATAATCATGCAGAAATGGTTTTATAAAAATCTGATGAGTCCAAAAAGATTATAGACCTCACCTATATTTATCATGACAACATTAACGATGATAAGTGTTTAGATTTGATTTCCTCTAATGTTTCTAAAGAATTCAACTATAAGGAAAAACTTATATTAAAAGAAAAGAGATTGATCGACATTGCAGTACCTGTTTAAAGGCTCAATGGATTAGTTAGAACATTTAAATACTACATAAAGTAGATTTTTAGTTAAAAATAAACATTTGATTTAAGTTTAAAAGAGTAATAATCAGGAGAGTTATGGAAGTATTAGAATGTAGCAAAGGATGCTAAAGGGTTAGTCGCAACTAAGCTCACCCCAAAATAATTTTTTGCTGACAATTTTCTCTGTTTGAAATAATCATACCTAACTGGATTGTATATTTGCAATACATTTGAGGGCACCACCAATTTTGGTGATAAGGTAGATTGTTAAAAGGAGGAATTTGATATGATATTCAGAATTCATGAGGGTTACAACACAAACTAGAATCTATATGAATAGGGGATTACTTTAAAATTTTAACAAGGTGTAGCATATAAGAATTCATGCTTCTAAATTAAACTTAATGAGTGCGTGATGTTAAGACCTGGTTTGATATATACAGTAACTCTTCAACCTAAGAATAAAACAGTCACACTATTTAATTTACAAGGAAAGGGTAAAGAGTCCGTTGATTCAATAAGATTTCTAAATAAAGAGGCGAATATGAATTATTTCTCAAGTGGTCTTGGGGAATTGAAGACCTACACCACTTATTCACCATTACCAGCATTAATAGTACAAGCTTGATTTATATTTTTTTTTTATAAAAAAAACATAATGTAAGAAAATCAAAAATTTGAAAATTGGCTTCCCCTTGAGTCAAATTCAGACGTCCTCAACAAATATTTATTTAATTTAGGAGTCAATACGGAAATTGTTAATTTTGTTGATGTACTTTCATTTGAGAAAGAATTTCTCACTCCTGGAGCTCTTGGTGTATTGTTTGTGTACCCAGACTCAAAACTTATCAACAACTATTTCTTTAACTTAGGTGATAAGCTATTCGAAAGACCTGTTGCAAATGATCTCTATTATATGAAGTAAGAAGCTGAAAATGCATGCGGAACGGTAGCTATTTTACATATTATGGCCAACATTTTAAATGAGTATCCTTTCATATTGAATGAAGAATCCTTCATTTCGACATTCGTCTAGAATACCCTTCACTTAAATCCTGAATAAAGAGGGACTTTTTTGAAGGATTGTAAGATTGAAATAAAGAAAGAGAATGGATAAAATCAATCTCTTTAGTAAGCACATTAAGAGATTGCTGAAGAAGGGGTTGAGCCTGATATTGAGCTGAAGCCTGGTCATCATTTTGTAAGTTACATTTGGAAAGATGGATGTGTCTATGAGTTAGATGGTAGAAAAAAAGCACCAATTAATTTTGCTGAATGTTCATAGGAAGACTTTTTGGAGAAGGTTACTGAGATATGTAAAGAAAACTACATATAATAAGATGAAAAATGTATAAGTTTTAGTATGATGGCACTTTAGATCGGTTTCTGATAATTTTATTTTATTTTATCTTTTAGTTTTTTTGTATATTAATATTAATATGAATAAATTATTTATATTATCATTGATCGTTTTTGCTTCTAAATCTTATGTCCCATATTAGGAATAAAGGGCTATTGAAGTAGAAATGGAAAATAAGGGTATGAGTAGGTAGGATTAGCTTGAATTTGAAAACTGGGTCCTTGAAAATAACAAACATTATGATAATGATTTCACTTTGAAGCATAGAATGTAAATTTTCTTCGAAAATAAAAAAGAAGTTGAGGTATAGTTTTAAAAAAATTACCTTTTAAAAAAATCTAGAGATACAACAGAAATCATTTTGACGAACGATAATAATTAAATGCTTTTGCAGATTTAGATAAAAACGAATTCAGACATTTACTTTTCATGCATATGGAAATTGGAAGTGACCCAAATGAAAATCCCTTCCACCTCTTTGACTAAGAAACAAAGCATAGAATATTAAATCATCCAACTCTTGTTGAAATGAGACAATAAGCATAATAAGGAGCCACTCTAGATTGGAGTTAATAAGTAAAAAAAAAAAATATTATCTTTTTTTAACAAAGACACCACCAGTAAGAAATCAAGGACTTTGCGGATCATGTTGGGCTTTCTCAGGAGCTGATGTCTTTGCTAGTAGAGCAAGCTTAGTATCTAAAAATATACCTTTGAAACCAGTTTCTACCTCATATATTTTAGATTGCATGAGAGATGAAAAATGCGACGGATGTAATGGAGGACTACCTGGTAGAGCAGTAAAGTTTTTAAACACTGAAGGAGCAACTACTGAAGAACACTATAGAGAATATGATGAGACATAAAAAACATGTAGGACACCTGATGTTTTATTCGGATAGAATCTTTTCTCATCATTTGCATCGGTGGATAATCCAAGTGTAGAACAAATTACAGAAGGATTACAAACTGGACCAGTTTCAGCTATATTCTATGCTAATGAAGATGTTTGGTTCTAATATGGTAGTGGAGTTTTAGATACATGTGAATATCCAAAAGATAAAAATACCCTCCATGTTGCTGTGATTGTAGGATATGATAGTGTTAATTGGATTGTCAAGAATTCATGGGGATCAACTTGGGGAAAAAAAGGATTTTTTAAGGTTAAGAAAGATTTTGGATCATAAAATGAATAATGTAACAAGATATTCAGAGTATCATACGCATTAAAGGGATGAATTATTAAAATAAATATCTTTTGTATTTTTTAATATTTAATATCTTTCGGTACTAGCAATCTTTATTTATTTTTTGTATTCCAGAACAAGAAGAAGGAGGAGTAATTAATAATATCTCATTTATAAACAAATTAATTTTTGTTTACATATTAGATAAAATTTTACATTATTATATGTATAGTGATTTTATATGTCTCGTGATATTTCAGAATTTTAAGAAATTATCTTAATACATAATCTCAACTAAAATAACTCATGATAATACATAATATATATTTTATAAGAAAGTTAGAAAATGATTTTACTCTCTTAATTAGCGAGTTTAGTATTAATTTTAATATGAATTAAAAAATTATATTATCGTTATTCATTATTATAGGGCAAGCCTATATCCATGATAATTAATTCGATCTAAGCCAAGATTTCGAGAGAACATATGCAACCAAGGAAGACCAATTAGAATTCGAAAATTGGGCCTTAGAAAACAACAGGTACTATGACAACCAATTCACACAAATGCATAGGATGCAAATATTCTTCGAAAATAAAAGAGAAGTTGAAGTATATAATTTTTTTTTAATCATTCTAAATAAGAGATTCAATAGAAATCACTTTGACGAGCTTAAAAAGTTGAATTCTTTCTCTGACTTAGATAAAAATGAATTCCGTCATTTCATGTTTATGCATATTGAATTAGGTGACGAACCAAATCTAAGTCCTTATCACTTATTTTATCATGAGGAAATAAACACTCATCCTTCCTTCTTAGATATGCAGAATAAGGAGGTTAAAAAAAAAAATCAAAATTTCCTTCTGCCTTAGATTGGACTCCAAATGTATTGATAATTAATTATTTCGAAGGCTCTTCCAGTAAGGAATCAAGGACTTTGTGGATCTTGTTGGGCTTTTACGGGAGCCGACGTTTTTGCTAGTAGAGCCACACTTATATAAAAGAGTATTCCATTAAAACCAGTATCTGTGACTTACATAATGGATTGCTTAAGAGACAATACATGCGATGGATGTAATGGAGGGCTTCCAGGAAGAGCTGTAAAATTCTTGAACACTGAAGGAGCTGTCACAGAAGACAATTACAGAAAATATGATGAAAAGTTAAGCGTCTGCAAAAAGCCAACTTCATTATTTGGTTAAAACATTTTCAAATCATTCACAACATAGGATGCTCCCACTATAGACTAAATCGAGTAAGGTCTTTAATCAGGACCTATTTCAATTATAATTTATGCTAATGAAGACTATTGGTTCTAATATGGTGGAGGAATCTTAGATACTTGTGCATATAAGAAAGATTCTAATGTTTTGCATGTTGCAGTTTTAGTCGGGTACGATAGTTAGAATTGGATATTTAAGAACTCATGGGGTACATCTTGGGGTGTCAATGGATATTTCAAGGTTAAGAAAGACTTTGGAAGCAAAAATAAATAATGCAACAAGATTTATAGATTGTTTTATGCAATATGATCATTATTCAATAAATTTCTAAATTTTATACAGCAATATTTTATTTGGCTTAAAAGCAGGTTCCTTATATTTTATAGCAGGCTTATTTTTAAATATCATAAATTACAATAATTTTCAATTTATCCTAGTCCTTGGAATTCAAATACTCTTTTAGATTCTCCTTATCCAAGTTCAATGTTTCATTAATAACTTTTATGGGATCTTACTAATCTACATCAATCCAAATAAATTCCTAATTATAGACTTTGAAGTATTTCTTTTACTATTTAGAATATTGTCTAGTTTATCCATAAAATTATTCCAAGAAATGGGTAATTTATTTTACTAACTATTCTTACCTTTTTGATTCAGATAAGTATCTTATCTCTGATCTTTATCTTTTGATCACTTCTTTTAGATTTAAATATTCCTTAAACCCCAATGGGTAAGGTACTTAACTGATGTCTAATTTGTTTATTTTTAAAAATTCTTCAAATTCTTCCAATAAACCATCAAAAATCATCTAGTCACATCAAAAAAAAATATGGTAATTTATTTAGTACCTATGTTATATCTTCTTATTTAAATTATTTTAGCCAGAAAAAAGGAAATAACCTCTAACATCATATTTATTCTTTATCTGTTAATCAGAGCTTATAGGTAAATGTTAGAAATGTTTGCCTTCTGTTAAAAGAGCATACCTCAATGCTTTCTAAAAACGATAATTATCATTATCATTTATACTATTATCGTAAGATGGGCAATATTATTGAAGTACTTACCATTTTTTTTACGATTTATTTAATAATTCTTATGCCTTTTTATCAGCCTCTTGCATTTATTCCTCTGTAAAATAAGTATGCCCTGATTCAAGCAAGTATCTCAAATAAAAACTGCATCCTCCTTCGATTAGAGGATTATCTTATTTTTCAATTTATTCAACAACTAGTTCTTTGTATCTCGAAATAATAATTTATGTACCTTTATGAACTTATTTTACCATTTGATGCATCTAGTATGCCTTAGAGAATATATTTATCACTTTTTTCATACCATCCACTTGAGATTGGCCAATTTTTGTACATCTGTTTAAAATTGTTTTTTGAATATCAATTTTACTTATAAAGAATCTCCTAATATTATTCTTGTGTTTAGTTATTAAGCAATTTAACTTGATATTTATGATTTCCCTCCTGATGTTACGCCAGAAATAATAATTAATTTCTTAAACATATATATAACACACAATCTTAAAAAAAGAAAAATTAATATTAATAAAAACCAAAAAAATTCAAAATTTCATACACCCCTAAAATGAACAATCGTCCAAACCCAAATAGATATCTTCTTCCAACAACTATAGGATAAGTTAGAAGAGAGTAGGTTACAATGGTAGACAAAAAGCATAACCGTGATTAGTTTTGCAATTCAAAAAGGCAAACTCACTTATCTAAGGTAAAATTTTTCTTTTAAAAAATGCAAAGCTAAGGCAATAGCACTAGGCTCAACCTACTAACACTATCCCCACACTTCCTCCACCTAAATCTAAAGTTTTTCAGACCAAATCAAGTTCTGTTAACTAAACTCCTAGTCGAGATCAGCAAGTGATTGAAAAGGTAATACATATTATTAAAGGTGTAGTAATCAGCAAGTCATCCATCGAGTTTAAAGAAATAATAAGATGACCCGGTCAAAATCTAGGATGATTAATTTGATAGCATCTCAGTCGTCTAATAGGTAAATATTATCCTAATAAATCTAAGGAGTAGTATGTCTAATACTAAAACTTTGTCTAAGACGCTCCCCGAGATCAAAACTTGCTTCAACACTAGTCCGAATAATTTGAAAATTCATCTTAGATAAGATAGGTAACCTCATATATTTATTCCAATAGGATGAGCAAGGCTTACAAGGCACACCATCATAAAGGAGTAATCACTACATTAATGTCCCTCCACATCAAGAGTATGAAGTCGAATATTTGAATTCCTAATCTCAAGTTCAAAATAACTCACAGAATGTAAGAATACTTTAATATACAAAGGTATCTCCATAATAGAACCAAGAAGCTTGGGTAAAGAATCAGAATGGAGAAAAAATACTTTATGAGAGTGAGTTAAAGAATCCAAATCTTGTATACTCTCAAGAATCATCTTAACAACTAGTGCCCTAAGATTAAGGTGGTTAGAATGGACAAGTTGCTCCAATGGAAACTGTGAACTAATTCCAATTATAGGGTCGATACGAATAATCTGAATCTAAATCAGTCCAATAGACACCTCAAAGAAACAGATCACCAACAGGATTCTCCACTTCATAATCTGAAAAGTATTATCAATCAGAGTGGAAGATAATGCCCTCAGATCTAAAGTTTCATATGTTTCCAAAATAACCTATTCAAACCCCCGATGAGCTTGAATTGCCCCCAATTAGTTCCTCCTCATCAAGTCAAGAGTAGGATAAGGATGATGGAATTTTTGGAAATCTTATGGAGAGATTCAGAAATTTGTTTAGATGAGATGATCATTTATTATTAACATTATCATTCATTATTTTATTCATTGTCATATCAATTCCTTCCTTAATAATTTTATTTATCATAATATTCATAGCAGATTCATTATTTCATTCCTTATTTCATTCATTATTTTATTCATATAATATAAGATTTCTTTTTTTGTTATGTATATTATTGAAAAAATATAAAAATATTCACATATCAAATTTTAGTTAAGGTAGCTTATCTTTTTAGGGATCTACTACTAGCTATATTTAATTAAGTTGTTTATCGTATGAGAGAGTGATGTCTCTCGGTTTAAGGACCAAAATTAGGTTTTTGAAATTAATTACAGTACCATACATTTACATCAAAATACTTATATTCCTTAAGTGCTTTAAGGAGTTGAAGTAATTGTGCTGCACATGGCCTATCTTCCATTTATTTTCTTATCATAATTCTAACTATGTCAAATAATTTTCCTCTTTCTTTAACAAATTCTGTTAAATCAATGCCTGGATTATTAATTTAATTTCCAGCCAAATTATGCAATGATTGGTTTGTTAAAATTTTATAAAAAATGCATCCTAAACTAAATATATCAGCTCTTTAATCATATATTAATTTAGATTTCATAGCACTTGATACTTCGGGTGCTTGATATCCAGGTGTTCCACAGGTTGGAAATTCTCTCATTTATTTTCCATTGATACAGCTCAACCCAAAGTCTATAATTTTTATAGATTTATTGTAAATCATCAGGTTTGATGGTTTTAGGTCTCTATGTAAAATGCCGCTCTCATGGATGTAGTTCAGTCCTTCTAGTATTTACTAAAAATATAAAAAAAAAAATTTTACCTGTAAAATTTCGATAGCATCTTCTTGGGGGAGCGGTTATTTAAGTTTTTCTAAAAAAGATCTTAATGTTTCTCCATCAATAAATTCTGTAACTATGTGATAATTAGTCTTATCCGTAAAAACCTCGATAAACTATATTAGGTTTTGATGGTTAAGTCTTTTGAGTATCTCAATTTCATTTAAAATTTAGGAATGATAACTCAGTTTTCCATCTAGTTTTATGTGCTTTATGGCAACAGTCCTTTTAGTTTGCTTGCAAATCTCCTTTGTGACCTAACGTTAAAAATGTTTAAACATACTTGGCCAAAATTCCCCTAGTCAATAGTATTGACAGCTCGATAGAACGATTCATAATGATCAAAACATACCGAGCCAGCAAGACATTCTCTTAGTTACTACATTTCAGAAGGATTCCCATAAAACTCTTTAGTTTTGTCTTAGTACTCTAAAAGGAATCCATTTAATTTATTGTTTATAATTTTCCACTTGAATATATAATCCAGCGAGAACTTGAGTATGTACTTTGGTGTTTGGGATCTAGGTTTCTATAATAAAACGGAATTGAATACAGCACACATGATCATCTTATCTTTAAAAATATAAAGATGATAAGTTGTATTTATGAAAAAATGCTTTCTTTATACTATGCAACTAAATAAGACTGTCTCAAAAGCATAAGCAGGTTGTTTAACTTGTTTCTTCATTTTAAATTAAAAGTTTTTTTTTTTTAATGAAATAAAAAATGATTAGAATTTTATTCAATTTTTTGATATAATAATACAAGATATATTATCCTTACCATATTCTTACTCAATAGTTTATGCTATAATTGAATCAATAATCGAATCTAGTATCTATGGTAATGATTTTCCTTAATTTATTCTTTCTAAAATAACGTCCATAATCCCACTATTTGTCCAAGTTTACCAAAAACCTTATTATTTAATATTTTATTTACCATGACTTCCTAATAAAATTAGCTTAGTCTCCCTGATATCAACATACTTTAAACTAGGAATGTTAATAAGCAATTATTTTTCAGCACTTAATTAGGTATTATTTTTGTATCTTATTTAAAAAAAAAAAATTATACTCAAATCCACCTAACGCTCTACTAAATGGTAAATGGGCATTAAGTCTATTCTCCCAAACCTCTCCTCCAGCTGCAATAATCCTTTATTTCTCCTCATCAAAAAATGGATAATGATCAACTGACATCACTTTGTGTTTTTATTGATATTGTATAACACACCTTGCTAGCTTTTTTATTGAATCAATCATTTACTCCTAAATTTGAAACATAGCAACTTTATTCTGTAATTAAACATAGAATTAAATTAGATGTCTCGTATTAAATTTTATCATATATTTGTTTGAGTTATTTATCTAATGTATCATAAATATTTGCGATTGCAATATCATAATTCCCATTTTTGTAATCATTATCAGCAATTAAAATTTCCACTATATTTTATTCAATAAAATTTCCAACAGCAGATCCTCCCTACATTTCAATGATTCCGAATAAACTGTTATTTTTGTCGAATTATGGTTTTATGATAAGCTTTTCTTCCAGTGCTATCTTCCAACCTTAAACTTATTGAAAAGCGAATTTGAACTCATCATTGTGTCCTTGTATTTTATTAAGATCTGGCTTTGATAAATACAATCCCATAAATATATAAATATTTTTATCATTTTTTTCTTCTTTATGCTTATTAGGCTTCTTCTTGTGCATTTTATGCACTCTCGTTTAATTTTTACGGATCCTACTAAGCAGTTAAATAAAATAATCCAAATCCTATGATGATGTACCATTTCTATTTATTTTTAAAAAATAATATACATATTAAGAAAGTAATCCAAACAATCCCTATGGTTATTCTTATTATGTCTCAGGTTTTTCTTCCTCTTAAGCTAACTAACCTTATGGTGCAGGCAAAAGCTCTTTCAACTAAACAAAATATTTCTCAGCTCCCTTTTTTGATTGCTTAACTTAATAATCGAATGAAACCAGATTTTCATTTACTAATGCCAAGTTTATAATTTCCGTTAAATTTCCTCGAATATTCAATGAGGTTATATGACTTGATTCCACATGAGCAATGTATTATTTTTAACCTCCTCTAAATATAAAGTAACATATGGAAAATGATGCAATTTTTATTTATCTATGATAGTATCAGTCTCTAAAGTAATTTGAGGTCTTTATGATTTTGATTTTGGTATTTTAATTGATCCTATATGAGTCTTTTCTTTCCCATACTAAACATGGAGTTCATAATCAACTTATGATTGAACACTTAATATTAAAGCACAAATTATAATCATTTGATAGTAATTTAAACTCAAAAACGGAGAATAAATAATATAAAAAATAATGATTAAACTCCTTCTAGGATTAGTTGGTGCCATCAAGTTGAGTGAGAAAGAATAAACATCTAATGCTTAGGTTTCAAATTGTGGAAATATATTTAAATATTATGCATTAAGTGCATCAGTATAAGCAGGAGTGTTAGCAGGTTAATATAGGATGTCAATATCTGGAAATGTTAAAGAATAAGTTGATTTGAAATATATATAAGCACAAAGCTATTGTAGTGGAACTTAAGAAAGCGCATCACAGAGATTATTACCTAAAGATTTTAGTGTGAATTCAAATGGTGGATAATTTAGTGTTAGCTTTGGATTTTAAAATAAATGTGAATCATGGTATGTTTAAAAATTGGTTATCACTTTTTAAGATAAAGACTTAAATTAAATAGGATGTGCTAGCGTAAGTTGGAAATAATTGCAATGATATTGAAAAAAAAAAATCTAAAGAGAAATTTAATATATGATAAAAAAAATTTCTTAAGAAATATTATTAAAAATAAAATACAGATTACGTAATAATATTATTCAAAGCCATATCCTAAATTTTTAAATATAAATAAATATAATTAAAAAATATATGAAAGTCGTCATCTTGTCCATTTTGTTGATTTCAGCCTTAGCTGTCATCCCAACTGCAGTCACCAATTGTGGAACATCCAAAAAAATTGTCTTCACAGAAGCCACATTCTCTGTTTAGCCAGCAAAAGGTGTTGATGAAACCATTACTTTATACGGTACTGCATCAGAATACATCGAACTTGAAAATGTTGAGCTTATTGCACTTTGGAATGGAGCCAAGGTATTCAATTAGGACACTCCCAATGACAAATAATATGACAAGAATGATAAAGTAACATATAGTTAAACCGCTAACTTCCCAGCCTTCACACCATCCGTAATAAAATAATATATTTTTTATAGGGAAAAATCAGAACACAATTCCATTTCATCGACCTTAAAGGAGAAGAAGTTGGATGTGGTGAGGTTCAATTTAGTGTATGAGAATGGATTTTTATAAAGTAATATTCAATACATCACAATATTTTCTTTATTGCTAAAACTAAAAGAGCTTTATTCTGTTTAGAGCGAATTCTCTGTAGAGTCTGACAAAATTTTCTAGATTAGGTTCATTTCTGAAATTCTCGATTTATCGCCATTTTTTTATCCATATTCTTCGAGGAGCTCCATTAATTGATTTGCCTACTCTTCATCTAATTATTGGAGAAATGTTTTCAGTTCGCTATCATTAGGATCTTCATCATTAATAATGCTTATATCAGTATCTTGTGTTTAATTAGATACTAATGAACACCTTTTACTTGTTTTAATAATATTATTCATAAATGGATTTTAGAATTATTATTAAGAATTTTAAGGATTTAATTTTTTTAGTTATGCATTTTCAACTAACAGAGCATCAACTTAAACTTATAATTAATAGTTTTCTTGTTATAACAAGTCCCTATTCTTTGTGACTTCAGTTAATGCATCAACATACTATTCTGATTGCATTTTTCCATAATACAAATCCATTTTCATAATATAATCTGTATCCTTTGTGTAATAAAATTTTAAACTAATAAAAATACCCTTCTTTGAATCTTTTCCATTTCCCCTATCTATTTTAGAGCTTTATGATATTTAGTTTATATCTCAGTTATTTAATCTTTTAGTTTAGCTATATCTAGTCTTTAGGACGCATTGCATAGTTGAAGTTTGTGTACTATCTTTAGTGATTTTAAATTTATACTTCTCTTAATTATGTTTCTGTTAATCCTAACAACTACTTTTTTTATTTCATAAAATATTTTTTAATAATCATAGCTTAATTTTTTCAATGCAACTCCTGCAAATATCAAAATCACAATCATGGCAATTGTATGGAAACTAATTAGGCATCATGAATCCTGGAATTGAACAAATATCACATGAATAAGCTATATTTGGACGAATTTTCATCTCATGATTACCTGGACACATGTGGGGAACATTATCTTTGAACTATATATCAGGTGGTAAACATTGTAAACAATAGAATTGTCTGCACTGAATACAAATATATCTGCATATTTTTTTATTATGGCATTTACAACAAAACTATTTAGATTGAGGAACACCAGGAGCAACCCAAAAGTTTACTTTATGACCAGAAAAACAAATTTATTTATTATGAAAGTTTCCTACTTATCCAAATGGTGGAAATTATTCCTACACTTATGGATTCTTATCATTTTATTTCTTGAGAAAATTTTTAATTTCTTGGAGTTATTTATCTTATTCCTCATTTTTAAGTTTTAAATTTTTGATTTCTTATATTAATGCTTTTAAGCAAGAATGCAGTTTGAAATCTTCCTTATTTACCTCCAAACCACAATTAATACATTCTAGGAATTTCACAAATTGACATTGTTCTTTCTTTTAAAAAATAAAAAAAAATATATTACATGTGTTTAAAGTTCACTTTCTAAACCTATCCACCCACATTATTCCAAACAATTTTTAGTGATGTACTGACAATGGAATTTATGAAATAAAATTTTCTCATATTCAATTTACTCAAGACACCCATAATTTCTATTTCTACAATTAAATTTTAATGCAGCTATTTGGGCTTTGATTATTTTATGAGGCTATTTTGTCTCAAACTCTCCAGTACATCTATTTGGACATCTTTTTGAATAAATTTATAAGAAATTTTACTCATTCTTTGCCCTTTTCCAATCATTAACGCATTATTAACAATAAAGTGATTCACAATGTTTGCATTCAACAGCATCAATAGCAAACATTAAACATATCCTACAAAGCAGGTTCTCACTGACATCTTATTGTGTATTGTAGTCATCTCTATCAGAAGTTTATTAGATCATTTCTAGATTTTTTAAGTTTTTAAAGATAATTAAGGATAAAACTTTTTTTTTAAAAAATCATTATATCAGACATCCTTCACCGTGTGGATTTTGTTTTTTTAAACATTCAGCACAAATATCAAAATCACATTATCTACACTGTAATGCTCTCTTGTCCATCATTTCTGAATCATCCCTATTACAAACATCACATATATATCCTCCACTATTTCTTTCATTAATTTAATGACCTGCAGGACAATGTGATGGTTTCTTATTAGTGATTCTAAATTATGGTGGTGCACATTTCATACAAAAATAACTTTTACATTATACACATAAGTATCTACATATTGTTTTTTAGAGGCAATTCTCACATATTTATTTGCTGGCCTCGATGCCTGGAGCCAACCAAAATTAGAGGTTGTGCATTTTAGAGCATCTTAATTTGGAAGGCTCACAAAGACTTCCGCTTTTAGGAAATGGCTGGTTATTTATTAATTTTTGTGATCCAGCCATAGGTATAAATTAAGCTTCTTGTTATGGTAATGGTACTGATTAGTTCATATTTGGATATGGTGGAAATTTTTATTATTAAACGATTTAAATAGGAGATTATTTATTTTGTTGTTGAGGAACTTATTATATAATTATAGAACTTTCTTATTTTTGTTGAATGATTTAGGAATTTTATTATAATTCTTAGATTTAAGACTATTACAATTATGACATTGTTAGAAACTATTATTTCAATTCTTTGAGTTCCTATTTTAATTACCTGATGCAATCATGTTTTTAGATATCGACTTTCTAAATATCACATTCACATTTTTGGCATATAATGACTGTAACTTTCTGACAACCATATTACTATTCAATTTAAAAAATATAGATTTTACATGATTTAATAGATCTACTTCAAGACCTTACCATTAGCAACCTGCAACACAGTGGGTGGTCTTAAACTTACATTCATTCTGATGTGACTTTATTGACTCATACATTATAGTAACTTTGCATCCAAATTATCTATTTCTACAATATAATTTTATTTTTGATAATTCTATTCTGATCATTCGATGAGCTTGTTTTGTAAAAAACTTTCCAGCACATCTATTCGGACATCTTGTGTTAATAATAAGAATACTCATCTTTCTTAACAACCCAATCACCTATACATTGAGAACAGAAAAGATTCTCACAGCTTTTACATTCGAGGGGTTCAATAACTAGAAGAGTGCAAATGCCACAACACAGGTTATCAGGTACATCTTCAATTGGTTCAAAGTCATTTCGATCCATTTATACAAAAAAAAATAATAAAATAATAATAAAAATTTCATTTTAATTTATCTTTTAGAAGTATTAGTTAATCTCTGATAAATTTTATGCAATTTTTTATTATAACTTCTTTTCTTTCATTTGTTATCACCTATATATAAGCTACGATTTTGTTTGAAGTTGATTTTTAAGTAATTAAAGCATCATCAATCCACTTAGCATTATTTAAATTTTTTAAGTCATTAAGTTTTTGCGAATGCTCAACCTTATACTATGTAATCTATTACTAGATAATATATCTTAATTCTAGAGTTAACTTAGCTGATTCTTTCAAAATATGAAATTTTTAGAGATATTTTAAGGATTCTTATAATATGGATTGCTCTTAAATATCAATCTATTAACTTGAGAGTTCATTATATGCTGCTTGTACTATATCTTTATATTCTTTAATTTCAAGAATTCCAAAATTGGAAATACATTTCTCACAACCAAACTAGGTTTCTTTATTTGTTGGCATTCTATATCTAATCAACAAATGATGATAGGGACAATACTTGAAATCACTTTCCGGTTATTAAAATACTTATGTGGTTTCCAAATTACTGAAAGTGGAAATGTCTTATGCGAAATATCTATCATTATTTTAAAACTTCTATTCCTAGATTGGACTATCAATCTAATATTCATTCAATTTAGCGACTATAAAATCTAAATCCTTTCTCTGTTTTGGATCTTTATTGAGACATCCATTCAAAACATTTTTTATTATTTCTTTCCTTCTCTCGAATATATTTGCTTATTAGTATTCTTTATTTCTAATTTAATAATTTTCAACTTTTATTTTATAATGGACCTCTTCCTCGCTCTTACCGTTAAAAAATGGAGTCCCATGAATTAATTCATCCAAAATAAGTCCCATAGCCCATATGTCAACACTTTTGTTATAACCAAATCCCTCCAATATTTCTGGTGCAACATAATAAGCTGTTCCTACACCTTAAGTAGTCATTCTGTCCGATTTTATAGAACTTAATCCAAAATCAGTAATTTTATAAATTTCCTCATTTTATTCGAATTATCTTAGTATGTTTTCTGGTTTAATATCTCTATGTACAATGTTTTATTGATGTAAAAATTATAATCCTTTAGCCACTTATGTAATTATATTAACGATCTTTTATTCATCTATCTTATTTCTTAACAACATCATTTCGAACAAACTCCCACCAGTGCAATATTCAAGGAATATAAACAAAACACTACCAGATTCAAATATATCTAGAATTTTAATGACATTTCTATGGCTAATAGATTTGAGGGATTTTAAAACATTTTTTTCTTATTACGATATTTATGAGTTTCTATTTGAAATCTTGACGGCAACTTTTTAGTTATCAATTTTTCTTATAGCTAGAAAAACTTATGAAAATGCTCCTTACCCTATTAATTAACTAGTAATTTCATAATATTCCTCATATTTCATTATTTTAATATAATTTTTTTTTTCTTTTTTTTCTTATATATATCATTAAACTGTTTGAACAGCCAATTTTATTAGATGGTCTGTAAAAATCTTCAAACTTGCATCATCAGTTATATAATTGCCGCTCTCCACATTCTAATTCTAAACTGTATTAACTGATGGATTGACTCTGCTCTTAATATACCTTTCATGACCATGTCCATAATATGTCTTTATCAATCTTGGCACTGGGAATCTATCTTCCATTATTAACTTTATAAAATTAATTAATGAATACCTTAACATCTTCAAATGGTGTATCCAAAAGCTCTTTAATATGAGCATATTCAGGCAATTCGTGATATCCTTCTTCTTTCCATTTTTGTACATTCTCACCATACCACACAACAACATTGAAGTAAGAGTCTAATAGTAATGCCACATCTGGTTTCAGGCTTTCAATATCTAGCATAACTGGTGATGGTTGAGGATCCTCTATCGTATATTATAGCAATGCAGGTTGAATCATTACTAAAGCATTTGTTACATTTTCTCTTGATAAAGAAGCTCTATAAAATGTTGTTTCATCTGGTGATGCACCAAATGTAGTTATGAAATGACTTCTTCTTAAATGATACATGAATTGAGGATATAATTGAAATTCTGCTTGAATTTTAAAAGATGAAGGGTCATCCTTTTTGTAAGTTCCAAACCTACTCACCAATCTAATTAATGATCTATCGAGCCATTTTAGGACTTCTATTGATTCCTCAGTTTCAGTCTTACTAATTCCTAATCTGGCCATAAGTACACAAGCAGCTTCTTAATCAAATCCCTTCGCTAATTCATTATTAGTTTAAGCATCTGCGAATTTCCTCATTATAGTTGTGACTCTCAATCTCTAAACTCTACTTGAATGTCGATATAGTGTGATAAATTAAACAAATGCATGCGTACTATTCGACTAATCCTTATTTGGGGCTAAATCTAAAATAAACAGTATAGTGGAATTCCTATCTAAACCACCTGCATACCAACTAGTTGTACCTCCTTCTCCTATGATTTGCTCAGAAGCCATAGGTCCTTATTTCTTAAGGGAGATGCATGGGCCAATCGCTCCTTATATCTTAATGTCTTTTGATGCAAACATATCAATTCTGGATCCAAAACCCATTTTAAGAAAACCTTGAGAGTCCCTATCAAACAACTTTTTGTAAGATTCCCTAAAGACATCGCTATCGAATTTTTCCTGCATAACCACAACTCCTCCAGTTTTCTCAGCTAAAAATTTCATTTCCAACAATCCAAATTAATCTAATGTGAATGCAAAAATATCGATAGTGAGATTTGACTTTATAGCTTTTTGTGTCAATTCATTATAAAATTTCTTGGCCTTACTCATATATTAGGTGTTGGGAGCTTCTTTCTAAATGTCAAGATAAGACCTTATAGTTTCCTCATAAAACTATCCTACAATTTATCCAGGACCTATCGTACAGGGTCCTCCTGCAAAGAATAGAATTTTCGAATATTAAGATGCATATTCTAAGATGATGCTACCAATTTTTAATGCTGCACCATTAGCTCTCAATTCTCTCTATCCTGATGGAACAGGCCATGGATCAACTTACAAATCATCTAATATCGAATTGAATGAGAATTCACATTCACTCAAAGGGACTAAAAATCTGCTTATGATATCTGTCTTGTTTGTAATTTGTAACATATCTATAATTTATTATGGTTAGTAATCTTTTGACATAAAACTATAACATTTTGGACATTCCTCATATCCAAGTTCATGAACAAAAACTGTTCTTCCATAAGTAATCAATCCCACTTAAGTATCTGGAGGAATAATTGATAAGCTCTATTAGATAGCATCTCTAATTGCATATAATTCTTCTTTTGTTACACATGTATCGATAATATATAAAAATGATGCAGGAGTTGTTTATTAATTGGCTAAAATATATTCGATTGTTGTTGATTAGGGTTATTTTTCAGCTGGTAATTATTATTCTGTAATGTGATCAGCATAATTTTTGGGGAATGGATTTCTCATTGAACAAAATATACAAATCCATTGCTTATTTCTATAATCAACTTAACAATATGGATTTAAAATTGATCCACATCTACAATAAAGTGGCGAATACTCGACAACTACTAGATTCTCTAGATCTTTCATGGGTGCTATTTATTAGAAAAATATAAATTACAATAGAAAACACCTATTGGCACAACAGCTCGAGTAAGCTAAACCTTCGTTGATGGTAGATTATTCCATGACATTCGAACAGCATCTTTAGATTCTAAACCATAAAAGTCTAATTGTTGCATTAGGGACACGTAATTCTTATAATAATAAAAAATTAGAAATCAAATTTTTCTCTTAAACATAGCAATAAAAAATCCATCAGTTTCTCCTGGAAATATTCTGACATAGTTTTTATTATCTATGCCACGTGTCTCCCATTCAGGGAATAAATTTATTACCATCCAATTAGGATTTTCAATTATAAATTAATTGGCGACGATTTCATTCTCCTCCTTATAAATTGAGCAAGTTGAGTAAATGATTCTTTTTAATTTTGGAAACTTAGTCAAATGATTCAGCAAATTCAATTACAAATACTGTAAATTCTATACTTGTTCTACTTTATCAAATGGAACACTCAAATCCACATCATTTAGTCCTTCTACAACTCTCTACTTAATCATACCACTTCCAGAACATGAGGGATCTAAAAGGGCTAATTTAACATTCGGATAATCTAAAGGATTAACATCCAAGAAATCCATATTAAATGTTTTGACATCACAATTATATTTTTAAAGCCTATTGTTTAATAGATTAAATCTCTGATAATCCTTTTCTATTGCAAATAGGGTTCCTTCTACTTGTTTTAATTTCATATATTAAGATAACTAAATTGTCTTATTTCCAGGAGCAGAACAACAATCGATAATATCAAATTTCATGTTTTGCTTCTTGATACTTCTCATTAATAAGAATGCAGGCAATGCACTGGATTTACTTTACACAACATAATTGTTTGATTTTAAAAAATCGGGATTATCCTTAATAAACTATGAATATATTTCATAATCCACCTTTACTAGGTTGGGGACATGTTCGTCTAACATTCCAAATAAAGGTTGAGTGTTCTCAAAAAATCTAACATATATAGTTTTAGATTATTTGTCATAAATATGATAAAAATTTAGCAAACTAGTAATTAATGTATGGTGTTTTTTCAAATATTTAGATATTTAACCTCCAATTTTTTTAGCCTTTCTATTATTAGGATTAAATATTTCTAAAATCAATATGATAAGTAGATTGTGATCATTAATTTAAAAGTAATCCAATTCCATTAATTATCTTATAATTTCTTATAAATAGTTGAAGTTCTACATAGCTTTATGAAGGAGGGCATAAGATTATTAAACAAACTTTTCATCATTTGATTTGAAAACAATTGATTTAAGACTTTATTTAGTTGTTACTACCTTGGTTAAGAGCTTGCTTAATTATGAATATTTATTCATATTTTTTTTTTAATAATCATTTTGGATTGGCTAATATTCCTCTGAACGTCTTCACTCCACCAAATGCAATATTAATTCTCTCCTTCTTGGGTTAATTTTTCTCATAAGATTATGATCTTCCTACTGGTTCTAAGATTGGAGACTTCATAGGTTAGCATGCTGGAGTATTGAACTTTTGATTTTTTTTTTTTAAATATATATACTTTTGACTTTGACTTCAAACTAACTTGACCACCTTCTTCTTTAATCTTCTATTTCTCCATTTTCTCTATCTTTTTATCTCTTTCCTTCTAAGCATCAATGATGAAGTTCTTCAAAATCAAACTATCCCTAACAATTTTTGAAGAATTCAGATTCCTAAAAAAACTATCAAGTTATTATCTTCTATGTTCTATTAATTCTGGGTTGGCATTAGTATTTCTCCACCATTATGTTCCAGGAAATTTTGGCAATTAAACTTTAAGTGTTTCTAACTATTCATTCAGTCTCTTTAAATCACTATATCTATATTCTACAGTAAAATTGTATCCCCTCTAAAGTTCCTCTAGACTTTTTAGGTCTTATATATAAATAATACTTCAATTGATAGTGTACGACATCGTCTTATTTTTTAAATGAAGGCACTGTGATTAAAATTGATGCATTTTCTTACATAAATAATATAAAATCATTAAACTAAAATATTTGTTAATCTATGAATGCTTTGATATTCTTAAAGTAGGGATTTTATCTTTGCTTAAATAAATGTTTATACCTCAAATGCCATATTGGTTCCAAAATTAACTTTTATATCATGAAGCTTCATATCAATTTGTAAAGCATAGCATTTTACATCACTAATGGCATCGAAATCATATGATTAAACAATCACTTTGGATGAATTAATTAAATTCAAACCTCTATGGTTTATGCCTATAATTAATAATACAAAATTACCTAAATACATATTAGCATAAATAGTAACAGATAACTTATCATGAAATGTCTTTAACACTTATTAATTAACATCAACATAATATAAGGTTGTTCCAAATAACTATTTTGTCATAATGAAACTTAGAAACTATTATAAGGCCAAAGGTAATTTTTCTGTATATTAAGATTACTTCATCTCATCTAAAACACATAGTTTATGGATCTATTTTTTTATTTATTCGATCTAAAGCTATATATTTTCGAACCAAACAAAATCACTCTACAATTTTAGAATGTGGGGTGGTATAATTTTTTAGTAGTTCTCCTTAATGCCTTATCCCTTATAAATGTTATAATCATATTCTTTGATTATGTTATAGTATGCACATACTAGAAAGTACTCAAATTTTGACAATAAATACTTATCTTTATTGATTTCATCAAAAACTTAATATGATATTAATCTCATTCGTTATATTTGCTATTTAAAATCACCAGATTTAAAGTCAGCTAATTCCTACCCTGGTTATAAGAATAAAAATTTCTTAAGATATAGATTTTTTTCAGTAACTGTTTTTAGGTATTTAGTTACTGTCTAAAATAATCCTTTAACAGAGCCTCTTGGTTGTGGTTAATTTTATTGATTATGAAACTGACTTAATGGTTCGTCCTAATCTACTAATGTGCAATCTTGAAAAGAATCCCCCAGAAATAATCTAAAGTCAACACATGATGTTAGGCATAAATGTTATGCCACCTTATTGACTAACTCAAAACTTCTTGTACTACTCTTAAAACCAAATTCGATTCGTTACCCATCAGCTAGATCAACATGCCATTTATGTTCACATAATTAAGCTTATTCCCCGAATTCTATTGAATTTTCATTAGCAACTTCATAGAAAGTACTCCTATTCTCCATTTGATTTAGATTTTCTAATAGAATGGTGCCTTTCCTGCTTGCCAAAACTTCTTATTGATTTGATTTGACAGATGTGAACTTTGATTACATGATGTTCTACATAACTTAGCTATGATTTAACGATTATCTATTTGTATTTTTTAATTTATCAGGTAAATCATAAAAGTTCTCGTCGATACTTAATAATTTTAAAACCTTTCTTTAATACTATTCGTCATTCATAATTTTCTTAGAATTTAAAACAAGCTACAAAAATTGCTATATCACTATCATTCTATCATTCAGTAATTTAGGATTAGTTGTTCAGCCAATTAGAACTAGATAAATGAGGAGGTTAGAGTTCTTTATCGAATTATCTAACCAATTTTTCTAATTCCTATATTTGGCTATATCTAACAAATATCTTCAATTGTATTTAATCAATTGTAATTAAAGTAATATAGACAGTATATCTTTTTATGGAACTAGGATTCCGTATATCTGTACCTTTCACGTCTACTCTTATTTGTTGTTTCTATTATTTATCAGATTTTAATTATCTAATCTAATCTCTCTAAAATAATTGTTATATTATTTTTTCTAATTTAATTTTAAGTTCTTTTCTCTATTCATCTTTATCGAACGTAAATACTAAACATTAATTGTATGATAAAATCTCTAATAGATTCTGTTTAAATTGATTATCTTCTTTCTCATATACTTTAGTAAACGATGATATTACCAGATGGTTCTAATATTTATAATTACATTCTCCAGATTTTGTGAGTAGCAATAAATTATTAAAAGCATATAAAATTATAGGTATATCCTGTTTATCATGATATAACTAACATGTTTCTTCAAATATGAACTCTCTGTTTGCCTCTGCTATTTGTACATAGCCACAGTAAAGATTATGCAATTCAAATGTTTTAAGTTATCCCAATTGCTTGCTCATCTTCTCATTATTATCATTATTGATTATTTCAAATTTCTTTAAACACTTAACTATGTTTTCATAGTCCAAATGAAAGGTTTCAGTATGTTTTAACAAATCTTTATAAAGTAGTACATATTTAGGTAACCTTTATACAGGCTTAACAAGAAAACTATGGATATCTAATCCTCTTAAAACATTTGATTTTCTCAATTGTTGCATAAGTGTGGCATATTGTTTATCCTTTTCATATTATTCTATTGTTTTCGAAGATTATTTAAACTCATTGCAATAGTCGTAATAAACTTTGAAGCCATCAAGATATGGTATTATTTTACCCATTATATCCTTTTATTTATCTTGAAAAGCTCCCTATAAAGTTGACAGGATAATTTAATTGAAAGTATGAATTGTTTAAATGTTGTTAAATATCTTCTTCATATCAAATTGATTTACAAATTTAGACATAGGTTTCATAATATAATTTATAACTATAGCTAAATCTTAAACATACCTGTCCTCGGTGTCAATGATCTCCTTAATAACAAACTATCTGTGCCTACTTCTCTTCATCATAATTTTGAATCTCTTTTTAAATAATTTATTTCGAAAAAATCTTTAAATCATTATAATTTTCTTTAATTGTTGATAGAAATAAGCATCCTGCCTAACCAAAACCGGCATTTATGATTTATTCATAAAAATAACCTAACTCGAATATTTCATTTCTTATGTAGTCATCCTTATGGATTTATGAATTTCAGCATTCTAATATTACTTCTACTCTAACTCTAATTACTTGCTCCTGGTACGAACACTCATCAACAAATAGTTAGATTTGTTTATCTTTGTATCTTAAAGCTCATCAAACTAGATGTTAGAGCTTACAATATCCTGTTGTTCTGATTAATCATCATCTCCATCACTTTCGGCCAAGGTTATTTCAACCTCACCTAATGTTCTTTTGCTTACTAATAATTGAAACGATGTTTGCTATCTGAATAAGGGTTCAGGCTGCTATTCTTATTAGGATTATTTCTCAATACTTTCCGCTAAGACCTTTTCTTATTCATCATATTCATCACTATTTGCTAATGGATTTCCGTAGATTTTTTGTTCTGGCTTTTAAATTATTTATTGTATTTCTGCAGTTTTATCTTCTAATTTATTTATATTATATTATCCTGATTAATTTATATTTTAGTCTGTATTATTTTTATCGATTGCTTCAGAGATTTCTTATTCTAGGCCTTACTACTATAAATTTGAAGTCTATTGCTCAGCGATTTCTTACTTTAATAAACTTACATCATTTTCATTTATATCATTTTAAATTTATAATGGTAATATCTAAGGCTCCTATTATAATTTTAATTATTTTTGCTCTTATTACTAGATACTTTCATTAATTATATTTTTATAATTAAAAGTGGATAATTATTTTATTGATTGTTATAGATCTTGTCCAATTTATGAATCAATTTAATCATTTTATTCCTCTTCCTGTTGGTTATCGTTATCATCCTCTGACCCACTATCGATTATTACCGCTTTATAAGTACTCTGTAAAATATTTTAACTTTATTTTATACTCAACTACATCTGACTTGGTATATTATATAAATTATCTCTTCTAGATAGATAATCATAACTATTTGATGATAATAAACTTTTCTATGATTTCTCTTATTATTAATCTAAATCATTATATTCCTTCTATTATTCATCTTATTCTAACTAAATTGGCTTAATAATCTCTTATTGTAAAATTACATCTTATGGAATCTAATCATTTTTTATTTCTGCTGATATAGATTCCTCATTACAATCAACTTACCTTGCAGCTAGCTTTTATTTCAATTAGTTCATAAATTGCTAAGATTGAGCTAAAGCTTATAAATTTTATTTTTATTGTGGAATTGAATCATGCTCTTGTTTTTAAGTTTGATTAAACTCATCTTTAAGATTTTATTAATCACCCTTATCAATTTGTCTAGTAATAGCATCATTCTGAATGATTATAATTTTTTAAGCATCAGCTTCCTACAATTCCTTATTTATTTACATTAAATTATATAATATTGTTTTTAACGATCAAAAAAAGAATGATTAATGAATCAGATAAGGAGAACAAGCACTAGACAAATAGAAGAGTGATAGGTAACTATCAATTAGGTATATTCTTAAAATTTTTATTTTATTAAAGTTAAGACTTTAGGATAGGGAACATTTGGAAAAGTAAAACTTGCTATTCACCTTAAATCAAAGGAAAAGGTTGCTATAAAAATACTAGAAAAAGAAAAAATAGTTGAAGTGGCAGACGTTGAAAGAGTTTCAAGAGAAATACATATATTAAAACTTATAAGACACAAACATGTTATTTAATTATATGAGGTATTTTTAAGATTAAAAAATAATAAAGATAATTGAAACTCCAAAACACATTTTTATGGTCATGGAATTTGCTGAAGAAGGAGAATTTTTCGATTACATCGTTAGAAATCAAAAATTATAAGAAGTTGAAGCATCTAAATTTTATTAAGAAATTTTATCTGGAATAGAATACTTACACAAATTATGTATTGTTCATAGGGACTTAAAGCCAGAAAATCTATTGGTAGATTTTAGTAATTCAATAAAAATTAGCGATTTTGGTCTAGGTAATACATATAAGAGAGGTGAATAACTCAAGACGGCATGTGGTAGTCCATGTTATGCTGCTCCTGAAATGATTAAAGGTTAAAAATATGACTGTCTTATGGTCGACATTTGGAGTTCAGGTGTTATATTATTTGCAGCAATATGCGGCTATTTACCTTTTGAGGATTAGAATCAATCAATACTATACAAAAAAATAATGAATGGAGAATACTCCATCCCTAAATTTGTATCAGCAGATGGATAAAATTTCATTAAGGCAGTACTCACAACTGATCCAGCAAAAAGAATCACTATTGATTACAGCAGGTCTGCCCTTGTCCTGAGGAGACCAACCTCCCATGGGTCAGTGTGCAGGCCAGCTGCAAGCATGAGCGCGCTCTCAGACCCAGTGAGACTCATAACTCTGAGAAAGAGTCCCCATAGTGCGATTGATTATTGTTCTGAACCCTTGGCCATGGCACAGAAGAAAGTTGGCTGAGCAATGAGTGCATTCATGCCCCTTTTGTATGTGCTGGCAACTGCAGCTTCCAAGCAGGTCAGCCAATCTTCTCATCCTGATAGCCTTTGGCAGCGGCTTGAAGGAGAGCAGAATCACATCTCACTCTTGCAGAATTCCGCATCTGCTGGAGAGCCGCAGCCTCCAGTTAGTGGCCGTGTTACTTAAAGCTTGGCTCCTGTGATTAAGTTGGACACTGATGTGAAGCTCTCTCCATCTTTTCTGTGCCCTGCAGCAATACTGGGCGGACACGGCGAAGCCATACGACTTTGTGCCGGTCGCGCAATTCGCAGCGGCGTTTGAGGCGAGTGAGCGCGGCCGTGCGCTGGCGGCAGCCGCCAGGGACCCCCCGGTCCTGGGCAAGGCATGCGCTGAGATGGACCCGCTCGTGCGCACCAGGTTCTGCGCGTTCCCTGCTGACCTTATCATCTAGGGCCATTTTATCACGGTCATTTAGGGTCTTTGCTGTATTTTGCATTGGGTAGCTGACATTTTGGAACAGGAAATGCAAGGCAAACGCTGAACCCCATAAATTTGCATTAAGTCTGCGTATTAAAGTGAATATTCACTTTGATCTGTTTACTTACACTTGTGTGCTGTCTGTGTGCAGGTATGCGCTGGGCGCTTTCCAGATGTTCAGGTGCGCGCATTTCTGCCCCGCTGATATCAAGTGTCCTTTTCATATGGAAACTTCCAATGTATAGAAGGATCCATACTCCAGAGCTTAAAGCACTATCCTCTCGGGCTCTCTCGGCATCTTATTAGATTCGGCAGGCATCAGAGCTCTGTAGCACCCACCTGCTGTGTATAGATGACCATCCTTGAAATTCCCTGTCCAAGCCTTTGACATTTCTTCCAGTCCTCTGAAATGCCAAGCCATGTGCTGCCTGGTAGCAAGACTTCCACCATCCTGCATGATAACATTTATGGGGACAAAATCGTTATTATTCACACTTTTCCAGCCTTCCAAGGCTGGGTGCGCTCCATCAGCTTTTCTACAGAGTTCGCCCAAAATTCCCTGCCTTTACATTTTCTCCAGAACAGAATGTTGCAAAATTAAGGCAATGGCTTCACTGACTGCGCAGGGCGCTGGGCCAGCGGGAGGGTGTGCTGATGCTGCGCCACGCGTTCACCTACAAGTTCCGCACCGCCCAGAACCTGTTTGTGGCATTCGTGGCCGGCACGCTGTTTGCCAAGCCCACCATGCACACCGACACTGCCGCCGACGCCATCAAATTCTCCGGCGTCCTCTTCTTCGCGCTGGTGAGCGCCGTGCCCTTTTCAAAAAGACCGCCAAATGCCAAAAAGCCTATTTGTCATGGATATGCAAAGTTCTCCTCCTGCTTTTTGGACTGAAATGACACTGTTGAAAGATGGGGATCATTTTGCTGGTGAGCGCTGTAGTCTGTCAGGAGCGCTAATGTGCCATTAAGCCCATCTGGCATAGATGTGCAAAGTTCTCATGTTCCTTGTTGTGGCTCAAGTTGGAATGGAACGACAATGTTGAAAGATAGGGGATCGTTTTGCTGGTGAGCGCTGTGCTCTGTTATGGACCACCAGAAAGCCCATTTGGCATAAATGAGCGGTGCTCTCCTGCTCTCTGTTGTGGCTCGATGTGAATTGCTGATAATGGCATCAACAAATGAGTACTTCTTCCCGCAGAGTCTGACAAGTGCTTTTTTTTGCTTGCAGGTGCAAATGCTCTTTGACGGTGAGCTGCTCAGCGACTTCTCAACTCTGGCGTCACATTCACAAATAGGCCCTCTCCGATCTGGCCATGTGCTGTCCTTGATAATCAACGTCTTAGCTTTGCAATCTACCACATACAACCCAACCCAGGCTGGCTGTGACCTTCTTGCAAGTTTCACACTACTGGGCATGGACGGTGATAGTCTGAGGGAGCTGAAGCACGTGCGCAGGCTTCTCGGAGATGAGCATGCTGATAGAGTCTCTGCCGGACTTCTACAAGCAGCGCGACAACCTCTTCTACCCGGCTGTGAGTCCAAAATCTTTTTTATTGTATGCATGGCCTTAGTGCAGAGTGTCTGAGTTGCCACGGTATGTGCCAGTGTGTCAGGTTGGACGGGTTGCCGCATGCACCAGAATGCTAGCTGATGACATGTTCCTGCTTTCATGTGTCAAAGGAGACAACTGTCTTCTATGACCTTGAATATTTCGGTGTTCCTACATGGCCTGTCTGCAGAGTGTCAAGCTGCCAAGTGCACCATAACGCTACCTTATACCATGTCCCTACTCTCATCTGATATAGCTGTCCATTCCAGCATTACTGCCAGATAGGCTGTCGGACAGGCTATGAGTCCCTGCACGGCCTCTCTGCACAGATTTCAGCTGCCACGTGCAACAGAGTGCCAGCTTATACCCTTTTCCTGCTTTCATGTGTCATGGGAGGTAGCTGTCCAATGTTCAGAGCGTCAAGTTGCCTTTAGCATCAGATGGTCAGCTCATGATATGGCCCTGCTTCCACATTGGGTAGGGTTGAGTGGCCACTGGCTTCCATTTGTCAAGGGCGATAGCTGTCATCTACCGTGACCGGGGTGTTTCTCTGCGCTCATGCTGAATGTCAGTTTGCCACATACTACAGAACTACAGCTCAACAGGGCGTCTCTGCTCCCTATCTCAAGGGAGAGCTGTCCATGTGACTAGGGTGCCAAAGTTCAGGGTGCAGGGTTTAGAGTTTATATAAACCAAAATATATGGAAGAGGAAAATGTGTGCGTGCAGTGGGCTTTTGCGCTGCCAGTGACGCTGCTGCGCATCCCCTACTCGCTGGTGGAGTCCTTCGTCTGGTCCATCATCATCTACTGGTCTGTCGGCCTCGCACCCTCTGCCGCCAGGTCAGCGCGTGACTCCTCCATACCTATTACTTTATGTAAGATATGTATGCATGGCAGATCTTTGCAGGAGGGCAATCATCACTTCCTGCAGATTCCCCAAACCCATGAGTAATACATTATTTATTAATTAATATTATTTTAATTGTTATTTACTTTATTTCTTGTTTTTATTATTATTAATATTATTATTTTTATTTGTTGAATATATTTTATTATATCAAACTGTATTTATATTTTTCCTAAATTTTTTATTTTGAGGTTTAGGGCTTAGGGTTGGGTGCGTAGGACCGGCCTATTCTGATGTGAAAACTCGGCTTCCGAATTAACTGCTTGTGATGTTTTCACTCCGAGCTCTCACTTTCCATGCCTGGCAGTGATGCAACAGGTTGCGCCTCCTCCAGAAGGCATGGGTTGCATGCAATACTTTGAACTGTGACCCTTACAGCGCATCACAATCCTGGGTGCCTGCTCCCTTCAGCAAGTGTTGTGGAGTGGAATTTCCATGCGTGCTGCAAATTCTTTGTGATGGTCTCGCGGCAGGGAACTTTGATCTGTGAGCCTTAAAGTGATGCTTCGTGAACTTGGCTGCCAGGTTCCTTCAGCGAGTGTTGAGGAGTGGCAATCGCGTGCGGGCTGCAGAGTGCTATAGATTCCAGGCTGCCACACTGTCTGAATTCGGGCATTGTGTGCATGCTGCAGGTTCTTTGTGTTCTGGCTGCTGTGCCTGCTGTCGCACCAGGTGGCCATCAACCTGTTCAGGCTCATCGGCGCCATCGGCCGCTCGGTCGTCATCGCCTTCAACCTGGCCTGGGTCGTCTTCATCCTCATCATGCTCCTCTGCGGATACACCCTCGTCAAACGTAAATACCCCTCACCTTGGTCCCTGGGTTATCACTAGTCCGCATTTTGCGTGTTTCTGTACTCAGACTTGACGTTGCTGTGAGTGCACAGCAAAGTCCCTCCAACAAGCATGCCCTGGTCATGCATCAAAAATGCATGATGAAAAGTATATTTGCTTTGAATGTCCTGCCCTGCTCTGCCGCTCTGTATTCTGTGTTTGGATTGTCCTCACTGCAAAGTCACCTGCTGTATTTGTAGCTACAGAGCATGCCCTGGAGACGCATGATGCGCTGATTGCGAGTGAGGAAGTGTTGGCCACAAAGCAACTCCTTTCAGGTGTTCTGTTGGCGATCAATGCGAAATCAACTGAAGTTGTGGCTTGATGTGTTGTGCAGCGGACATCCCGCCGTGGTACGCGGGCGGCTACTGGGCGCTGCCGCTGCAGTGGCTCGTGAACGCCATCATCAACAACGAGTTCCAGGATGGTGAGCAATCCACTTTATTGCATCTTTTGGGCTGTCTTTCAGGCAGGTGCATGTTTCGCAAATGATTAAACGAAGGCTCTTTAGATCAAAAGTTCCATCTGGCTATCCATCCACGCAGCGGCTTTCCAATTTTATCTGTCTAGCAGGGTGTTTTTGTTCATCCTGGGATTTTGCACGCTCTTGACAGAAACAGACCTCTCAAGACCATTCTGAGACAGCGGCTCGGGCATTCCCTATATGCTAAATCATTATGCAATCAGCTTCCTCTCCAAATTACTTGACGGCCGGGCGCCAAAGCCGTACAGACCATTAGAAATGTGTGGCCACAATTGACCTAATTTTTTTTTCGACCACATTGGGGCCTTCAGAATTGCCTGTGAGCGAGGTTCAAATATTTTTCATTTTATTTTTTCATTTTATTTTCATCTTGAAAGGGGTTTCAGGTTTCCCTAAACGTGAACCCTTAAATAAAATAAAATAAAAGTGAAACCTCTAAAAACCCTAGACTCTATCTGATGTGACTGCAGAGCGGTGGGCAAAACCGGACCCGGCCAACCCGGATCAGACGCTTGCGGAGTCGCTGTACCGGCAGTTTGCGTTCCACAAGGGATCGGTATGGATCTGGGCGGGCGTGGGCGTCGTGCTGGGCTGGATCGTGCTTCTCAACATCGCAACCACCCTCGCCCTCATGCTGCTGGACGGTGAGTCATCTTTCTCTGATGGAGTAACTCTATTTTGCATGTGTGTGGGCAGGTATGTGTTTGGTCTGTGGTAACCTGAAAACCCTAGATAAACATTAAATTTCGCAGCCATAGACGATGACAGTCCACTCATGCAGCCTTGACTGGCAGTGGGCGCCTGTAAGAGCGTGGTTCTAAGAGCGATCTAAGGACGCCGCAGCTATGTTTTTGGGTGTGGTAACACACTCACAGATATTTAGTTAGGCAAGTACAATTATCCAAGGTTGCACTCACAGTGTTCCAAGCATGCAATGACACTTAGGCTTTGCTGGCGGAGCCCGGACAGCCTGTGCTTCAAGGTTTAGCATCTCTTTTGAGATGTGACCCAACTGTCCATTTGTCTCAGAGCACATCTGGGCATACATGTTGTTCAGTAATTTAGGGTGTAGGCCGTTCTACAGTAAATACCCACAGTGTAGAATTAAGCAATCGTGTACCAACCGAGTGACAAAGCTTATTTGCTCTGTCAGCCCCGGACAAGAAGCCGGCTTCGATGCCTGAGGAGCTGCTGCACGAGCGTGAATTCACGCGCACCGGCAAGCGCCCGGCGCCATCGAAACATGCCGCTCCGGCCGCGGCCGCCGGCAACGGGCACAGCAGGGTTGCGCCTGCCGCGGCCAATGGATCTGATATTGAGATGGGCGTTCTACCCGAGGCAGCCGCTCTGCAGAGCAAGGTGCGCCATCGAAAATTTAAACTGGTGCAATCCCGCTGTATGTATGACGCTATCGTGACAGGAGGTTTGCAGACAGTTAGCTGGAAGCTGTGTTCCTAGCGTGCAAGCGACATCTCCTGATAAAGCGCAGTGCAAGACAAAACCACCTATAAGATAGCCGTGGCTTTGCTAGTCGAGGTTGGGCCGGCAGACACCTTCAGTTTGATGTTGGCTGACCCGCGCAGAGTCTACATTACCAGCAATACATTGACTGCGATATTCATTAAGACAGGAAAAGCGTGTGATACTGGTAAATAGAATATTCTTAGTTAGGGTTTTGGTGTATTTAGGGTTGAATTACGAACCCTGAGTCATCGGGGGGAAAGTCAAAACATCTGTGTGTATGTGTGCAGGGGTCAGCACACGGTGCAGATGAGGTGGAGGCGTTGGCATCACGGCGGCGAACGGGCGTGGTGGCGAGCAGCAAGGGCATGGTGCTGCCCTTCCGCCCTCTCAGCCTGGCCTTCAGCCACGTCTACTACTCGGTCGACCTGCCACCCGTGCGCACCCTCATCTCGTATCTCTTGTGTGGTCTTGTTCTGAACTTTTGAGGCCAGATATATCTGCTATATCATGTAGGGTGTTTTGTTGTGCCAATTCTGAGCTTAAAATGGAAGGACTTCTCATAAATCCCAGTGAGCCTCACGTGTGCTAGCCTCACATCCCAGCAAACAAACTCTTTGACAGGATATAAAGATAATCTCTTAATATGGCCTTGATTGTCTGACACAAATGTTTGGTTCGTCGTGCCATATGTGTCTGCCGGTTAGGATGCAGGCAAGGGCCTGAAGCAACACACTATCATGCTGATGTAGTAGACAAAGTGTATAGAATGTATCCAGACCTATTTAGATCATTAGATTACTGTTTATTTGAATTTTTATTTTTTATTCTATGAAATAGAGTTTAGGGTAACTGCATACCCTAAGAACTTAAAAACCCAAACCATGTGATTATGCGCAGGGCCACCCGGGCGCAGGCGAGACGGTGGAGGGCGTTTCTAAGCCGCAGCTGACGCTGCTGACGGACATCAGCGGCGCGTTCCGGCCGGGCGTGCTCACCTGCCTCATGGGCGTGTCGGGGGCCGGCAAGACCACGCTCCTCGACCTGCTCGCCGGCCGCAAGACCGGTGCGCGCGCAGATTGCGTTGTGCTGCGATGCATGTTCGACACGGTTCAGCAGCCCTGTGTTGAAAAGGCCATTGTTGCTGCAAGAGGGTGCTCGCCAGCCGCAAGACCGGTATCCGCTGCACCTGCCGTTGTGCTGCAGTGTGCATGCAAGATTTAACAGCCCTGACTAGCAGTTGGTCATGTTGCTGCAAAGGGTGCTTCCCAGAAACGGAAAGCAACCTTAGGGCGCTGCCGTGCGTTTAAATGTGGTGATGTGCTCACAAAATTCAGGCGGGGCAACGGCAAGCTTCATGATGGGATTCATTTGTTTCTTTCCGCAAAAGCAATAACCCAACCACTTGAGAATACAGAGATCTTGGACCTCGAGTGAGTGTTGAGCTCGACATGGACAGCATGGTGCATTGAAAAAACAAAGAAAGCTGTCCATTTGACCCACAGGCGGCTTGGTGCGCGGCGCCATAACGGTAGACGGCCACCCCAAGGAGCAGGCCGCCTTCGCGCGAATCTCCGGCTACGTCGAACAGGTGCAAGGCACTCTGCTTCGCAACATTCCAATATTATTATTATTATTATCATTATTATTGTTATTGTTATCGTTATCATTAATACATTTACATAAAATAAAGCATGCACTATGCTTCTATCAGAGAAAGTGTGCCTCTCCACTTAAAAGCACAGAACGAGTCGGCCCCTCCTCTGATGCATGCCCACTGCTAAAACGTAAAGCGAGGAAGCCGATGCCCTGCCCGCAAAAGTGAACAAGATTGAGTGCTCAGAATGTCCCGCTCTGATGTCGCACGCAGTTTGACATCCACTCGCCGGCAACAACTGTGCGGGAGGCGCTGGCATTCAGCGCAGAGCTGCGACTGGCGGACGTCCAGCCAGCGCAGCTGCACAGCTTCGTCGACGAGGTATGATGAATGCTTTTTATTACTGCTCACCAGACCTGTCACCTTGCTCGCGTGCTTCCACATTCGCGCCCAGTCAACAGCAGCTCCGAAGCGGATTTGAACCAACGACCTAACGGTAACAGCCGTCCGCTCTACTACTGAGCTTTTAGAGATCCCTTTTCGAGGAGAATTGCACTAGGTTGAAGAATAATTTTTGTTTTTTAATGATACTTTTAGTCGGAGCCTTTCATTTTTCCCGCGTTACAAAGGTCGAGAGCAGTGAAACATTTTCTTAACTCATTAATCTGAGTCGAGCTCGAGCAACCGACTAAAATTACTAATTTAACATTTCACCCCTCCTCCCCCTCTGACCTTGCAGAGTTGCTTGTATCGTCAGCAAACAAATCAATGCTTTCTCAAGGGGAATCATGCATGTGTGCAGGTGATGGAGCTGATGGAGCTGGGCCCGCTGCGCAACGCGTTGGTGGGCGTGCCCGGCCGCAGCGGCCTCTCCGTCGAGCAGCGCAAGCGACTCACCATTGGCGTAGAGCTGGTTGCCAACCCCTCTATCGTCTTCCTGGACGAACCCACCTCGGGTGCGCATGCTCACAGGGAAGATTTCGGGGAAGCCATAAACGAGCTTTCAGGCTGAGACCTTTCGGGAGACACCTGAGCAATATTGGTCTTGGCTTGAGGTCGCAAATTTGTAATGCGGGACTGGAGATTCTGCAGATAGATACTGGATATGGCCATTGATTGCGCACATCAATTTTGACAGAGATTGCAAGTTTTGTGGGGCTGTAATGGCACCTCTGGTGCGCAGCCGCTCAGGGGAAAGCTGTCCACACTTGGATTGAGGCTCATTTAGAGACTGTACAAAGGTTGCAAGTTCTGTGGGGCTGGACTGGAGATGCTTCTACTAGAGCAATTATAATACAGCTCGCAGCACAATAAGCATGATTGGGATGGATGCACCAAGTTTTATGGCGCTCCAAAAGGCCTGCATTCTCAACGCTCACTGAGAGTGTTAAAATTATCGGTTGAGAAGCGTGTCCGCGTGAATTGTGTCTGCGTGAATTGTGTCCGCGTACATAGCCCACAGGGATCTTAATCAATAACGTCTCATTACTAAACACCTGTTGCACTGTGTCAGGGCTGGACGCGCGTGCGGCTGCGATAGTGATGCGCACGATCCGGAACACTGTCGACACCGGCCGAACCGTGGTCTGCACCATCCACCAACCATCCATAGACATCTTCGAGGTGGGGCCTGCACTGACTTATATCTGCCCTATTATAGTGTAAAATAGTTTAATAAAATGTATTAAACAATGTAGGGTCACACAATATAAAGATATGTGTAACCCTCAAAATAGTGTTACCCAAAATCAAAAATATAGAGAAAAAGAATTATATACTCTAAATCTTAAATTCTAAAAGCAATGCCTGTCTGCCACAATGGACACATCTTTCCTAAATCTAAATTAACGGTTTGAAGCCCTTATATGACAATTTGCCTCATGTCACGCTAGCAAGGATGGTGAAGACATAGATCTTCAAGCTTGAAAATCAGCACTACTTGACGTAAATTAGGCTTCCCTGGCTGGCAAAAATTAGCATAGCTTTCTAACTTGCTGCTACCAAACATCTTTCCAGCAATGTGGACTCCAAAACTACAGAACCCACAGTACATTGTCCTTTTAGTAATTTCTGCTGACATAGTCCTTGTCTCCACCCCTCAGGCGTTTGATGAGCTGCTGCTGCTGAAGCGCGGAGGGCGAGTCATTTACGGCGGACCCACGGGCGACTGCTCGCGGCTTCTGGTCAGCTACTTCCAGGCCGTGCCGGGAGTGCCGCCCGTGTCAGCAGGGGTCAACCCAGCCACCTGGATGCTCGAGGTGCGTTGGTGCTGCATTCAAGGGAGATTTTGTGGGGTTGGTCTTTACTCGATGAGATTATTCTACCCTAGTGAGATGTTACAATGGTGTCATCTCTCTGAGCTGGGCATCTTGGCACGGTGGGGCACTCAGATTTACACCACTGCAGTAGTACTTGTAAGTACTTGCAAGGCGCGCCCCAGTGCTGTGTGGATGTAGCGCCTCAAGAGGGAATGAGAAGAAGCTAAAGCAAAATGATTGTGGATGTATTTGCTTTGTTCTGTGACTTTGGGCTTGCTAATATAGCCTCTGGCTTCTCTTGGGCACTGGCTCTTCTCTCACTGTGCCTGGTGGGTAAATTGTGAACAAGGTGATTTTATTTTAGCTGGGCATTTGTTGTAGATAGCAGGTTTTACAGCAGCTTTGGTAATGCACAAAGGGGGAAGTCGGGCATAAGAGTAGTAGTTTTATAATAACCCTCTGTAACACATTTGTGCATGTGCCGGCAGGTGACGTCGCTGGGGTCTGAGCAGAAGCTGGGCGTGGATTTTTCTGAGCTGTACACTCACTCCGATCTGGCCAGGTGCTCTTTCTGATGCCCAACCTGGCGCTGCATCCTGCGCTGGTGACAGGACCATATGCAGATAATTCTTAATTTACTGGTGTGATAAGTTTCGAGGCTGTGTTGTGAGCTGGCCAGGTACATTTCAAGGAAGCCAAACCCGGCCCTGCAATTGAAGTGGTTGCAGGGCTTCATGCTGACCTCAAAAAAAATCAACAAAAATATAAGAAGCTTTCTAATTGTTCAAAAAATGGTTAAAGAATTACACCCTGGCTGGTTGCAATGGTGCATTCTTAGACATACAACCATCTTATTTCTGGCTTCATCACAATTTCACGTCGTACTGGCAGCCGACCACCTTGATGCTGTGCTGAAGCTGGGGCATGATTCGTTTGGCAGGAGCACACAGGAGATGGTGGCGCGTCTGCAAGTGCCAGACCCCAACTCGCAGCCCCTGCACTTCGACAAGCAATTCTCGCGCAGCCTTCTTTCCCAGGTGAGCAAGATGACATTTTTTTATGGCTCCTTGGAAAAACAGCACAAAACCAATTGTCTGCAGACCACGCAATAGACCTTCATTGCATGCTTTTTTTGGCTGCCTGGAAAGGCGGCACCATGACCATGCAAGAGACCACCGGTCACCATGCTGCCTTTGCCCTAAGTGATTGGTTAAGATATCTCTGGCCCCTTATTTCTTTCATTTGCCTGCAGTTCCGCCTCCTCCTCTTGAAGAACTTCACTGTCTACTGGCGCACACCCGAGTACAACGCCGTCAGGTGCGAGCATGTGCACATCCCATCCTCGCCTGCATGATTCCCTGTTTTGGGTTGTGTTGGTGTCAAAGACTCATGCCAGTTGGTAGTGGTAAGTGTCTTTATTTCTCTTTGTGGCAACCCTGACAGTTCTGTCTGGGTTCAACAGGATGTTGTCAACCACGCTGCTGGGCCTCCTGTTCGGCTCCATTTATTGGCACATTGGCGGTCGAAGGTGCGCTCGCTCTTGGAAGGGTCCATGAGTGATTACTTGCTTCGGCAGCCTTCTGAATGTCGCTGAGAGTTGAATCCAATTTGATGAGAATATATCTAGCCAATATAGCCTTTGCTTCTGTAGCATGATCAAACATTTCAATTTCTTTGGCATGGTTTTCCAGCATTTTTTTGATATTGCCTCCTTTCACGGCAGGATCCAAAACAGTTGCTTATCTTCCTCTTGAGCAGTGTCTTGAATGGATATTAGTAGTTTTGCCACATCCTTGTCACAGGAAATGTTCTCATACTCTGCCTCTTCTTGTGCGCGCAGGGACAACGCGCAGACCATCCAGAACATTATCGGCGCACTTGTTGTCTCCGCAATGTTCATCGGCACCTCCAACGCGTCCACTGTGCAGCCGGTTGTGGACACTGAACGCACCGTCTTCTACAGGTCTGCAGCGAGCAAAATGAGCTCTATCACTGAGTGATTCATCTGGAAAATGATTTTATGTTAATTCTTGATTCTCATGTCTTCCTCAGGTGCAAAGTGGTAATTTTTGCCTGGTGTGTCTAAGATCTTTCACTGCTTAAAGATCTTTCACTGCTTGAAGATTAAGCGCCGCATGAATGGGTTACTAGCTGCCTAGTAGGCCTCTCTTCGCTTCTTGCTTTTTCTATCAGGTACTCATTTGTTTGTTTGAGTCAAGCTGAAATAGAAGGACCCTAGTGGATCACATGTCTCAGAGGGTGTGAAAAGGCATTTGTGGGTTTCGCAGGGAGCGTGCAGCCGGGTACTACTCGGAGTACCCATTCGCGGCCGCGCAAGCCATCGTGGAGCTGCCATACCTGCTCGTCCAGTCCATCCTCTTCTCGTGCGCACCCACTCTCCACATTTCTTTGCTGGCAGAATTGCTGTGCATTTTCGGCCTGATTTTGTTTTCCCTTTATCTGCAGCTTGTCTGGAGACGCACGTTGCCTCTGGCAGGGAATAGCGTGTGGTAAATTTAGTATTAAAACACATTTTAGATTCTTTTGGGAGCCACCTGAGGGTCATTGGTCTTGTAGGCAGTCTGTCGCTACCCATCCTCATATGAAAAATTTGTTTATATTTCTCATGTGTCTGCATCCTGTCCAAAATTTGTGCAATCCTAATACCGTATTACTGACTGTTCTGGCCCAAAAATGCCTGCAAACAAGGTGGTGCAGTACCAAATAGCTCAGAGTACTGATGATGATAATAAACTGTTGCCTGGAGTTTTAGCAAGAAATATGTGCATGGTTTCCTTCTCATGTGATGCTGTCCCGGAATGTCTTGTCAGAACATGCCCAGTGCCCGTTGTGACACGCGTGAAGCAATTTCCTTGTGGGGGATTTGATGCCCAGTCCACTTGAACGGCCAAGGTCTTGGGAGTGAATGCCAAATGTGACTGTGACCAAAGTGCTGCTGTGCTTACAGGGTGACGACATACTTCATGGTGTACTTTGAGATCAACGCAGGTGGGACCCGCTGTCACTCGAACCTTCTCTCAAAATCAAATATTGAAGCTGCTGTTATTTCTCTGCACAGACCGCCCAATGTCCGGAACCCTTCAATTGGGAATCCCAGCAACAAGGGTTCTCGCACACAGACAACATGCAGACTGAACTTGATCTTCGCCTGCCCACTTTTGCGCAGGCAAATTCTTCTGGTACGTGCTGTTCATCTTCCTCACGCTAGCGTTCTTCACCTTCTACGGCATGATGACCGTCTCCCTGGTGCCCAACATTCAGGCGAGCCCTTTTTCTATGCTAATCTCCCCGGCTTGTCTGCAGCGCACCTTATCCTGCACGTTATACTCGCAACATAGTTTACAGGAAGAGGTGATTGGTTTAGGATGCACCGCTTGCAACCCAGTTGACTTCACATGGTTCCTTGAAAGGATATGCTGAGGCAGCCAGCAATGCAGCCTTCCCCAATCACCCGGTCAATCTGTTAACTGCTGAGGATTCAGCGCATACTCTGACCAACAAGTGTCCTGCAACTTGCTATTCTGGAAATCGAAGTGAAGCAGGTTGTGAGGAGGTTTCTGTTTATGTGTGTGCAGGTGGCATCCATAGTGTCATCCACGTTCTATGCAATGTTCTTCCTCTTCGCCGGCTTCATCGTGCCTCAATCTGTGAGCATTCTCTGCAGCCTGCTCTGCTTGCTATCCTACTTTGTTGTGGTATTGTTTGCTGCTCATCCTCGCTTGCTTCTGAAGCAAGCGAGTCCCTGAAGAGGGCTGGAAGTGTAGCAACTTCCGCGTGGATTCTTTTGCAGACCTGCTCTGTGCAAGAAGTATGTCAAGGCTGGCACCAGTGCTAATTCTACTGTGTGTCTTTCTTGCAGCAAATGCCGCCATGGTGGTCATGGTAAGTGACCTCTGATTCTGGAATTGACCCGCATGCGTCTTGCTTCCTTGAAACGTCGCGTATGTTGAAGCAACTTTTGTGAGCGAGTGTTGGAGATGTGAAAAGTTCTATTCTGAGCTGCGTTGCAAGACCACTCATCTTATGATTCAGAGTCACCGAAGAACTTCTTGTCAAAGGCATAGAATGGGTGGTGTTTGCGCAGGTACTCATACTTGAACCCGCTGTCATACAGCATTCAAGGACTGCTGGGCAGCCAACTGGGGGATGTGACCGACGAGTACATTGTTTATAACGGTGAACGACAGAGCGTTGCGCAATACTTGAAGACTGCATACAACATCGACCGGTCCTTCATAGGCTGGGACGTGTTGATCCTAGTGGGCTTCACTGCTATATTTGCTGTCATCACGATGGGCTCATTGCGCCTCTTCAATTTCCAAAAGCGCTGAGAGAATCAAAGGCATGGTGAACAGTTGAACCTGGTATGATAGTCGCACTCACTTGCTGAATGCATAGATTTGTGGTGTGCGCGACAACGCTCAGCTCTTCGAGGCTTAAATTGGTTGCGCCTATATTTTATTTTAATTCGGTTCGCACAGTTAAATTTTACCTGAGTATTAGTACCGTGTTGATATATATCATCAAATGTGGTGACGATTAAAACGTGATGATTAAAATGGTGAACAGTACTCAGTACCGTTGGGCACATGACGCCAGTGCGACCATAGGTATTGTCGCTCGGACCAGCAGAACGTCTCATTGTGTGCTTTAAAAAAACTTTCAGCTGTACTAAATTCCTTTAGCAGTTATCCAACTTGACGTGATCTTCAGAAAGCATCCACGAACACGAAGGTCTCGACAAATTTCCGTCACAGTGTCTTGACCGACCAAGGTCGTTCGAAGAGGCCACAGGCAGACATGTTCCAAGGTAAGCGCATTATGAGGCCCGCAACGATGATAGGAGTCACCGTGGTGGGTTTGCTCCTCCTTTTTGCAATCCAATCCTTTAAGACGAGTCCAAGAATGATACCGGCCACGCTGGCCAGTGACAGATCAATTTTGCGCCAGTAAAACATCATGTTGAACAGTCAAGGCCTGCGCTTTTCTGCCAAAACAGTTTTCTTGAATGCAAAAATATGATCTGCTTATTTTCTAGCTTGGCTGTTAATAGAATATCGTGCCGGTTACGGAACACCGTTTGCCCCACTCGAACCGACAGCTCTTCCGACACGACTGTTTTTGGCCCGCCCCTTTGGTCAAGTCCCTGACTTGCTTTGTCATTTTAATTTTCCAATGTGATTCCGCATTGTCCAAAATCCGGTAGGTTGGTTCCAATACTCGCTTAGGATGGGAAACCTCCCGTCTTGCCCCGAAAGTGCAAGACGGTCCGGAACCGTCTTGCACTTTCCCGTTTCTCAGACCTTCCATCGTTTCACTGAAGTTCTCGGCAAGAGCTTCACCGTTAGAGCCTCTAGAGCAACCACTGGCAGATCCCGACCGTGGCTCTGTGACAGAGCGTTAACAAGAGATCAGTAATTTCTCATTAATGTGTGCCTCCAGACAACCAAAATCTTCGTGGGAATGGAGAGCCTCCAGCGCCCCCAAATCGTCCAGACTATCCAATGCTGCCAAAGCCTTCAGAGCTTTTAGGTTGTATGTCTCGACCCCTGTAAGCCTTTGGATGTTCCAATGATTGATTTCAAGCAAAATTTTGATCAACACCTTCACTTTAAGGGCTCAAGCTTGGCTTGCCTCAGCATCCAAACCTAATAATATTTTCGCGTTGTGAGGTGTTACTATGAGCCCCTAAAATTTGTTGCAGAAAATTAAAAGAATGTAGACCGTTCACACTCATTGGATGCCATCACAAGTGCCATATGGGTTGTGCAGTTAGTTGTGGGGTTTCTTAAACTGTAGTATAGTCTAGACGACCTAGACTGATTTTGATGGTCTAAAGGATGACCTTGCTATTGAGCATGCATATGACTGGCCATGCCATGGTGGAAGAAAGGAGGGAAGGAACATTACACGTCAACTCCTGCCGCCCAGGGCTGCTTAAATGTGGTGCTGTCAACAGCATCCAAATGATCAGAACAATCAATGACAAACTTGAAGTGTGCAACACTGACGATGTCCAACAGCCACATGAAGTGCTGAACAGGCTGTATGGTCTCAGCGGCTAGACCAAACAGGTCATAAAAAGGGGATACTAGCATAGTATGCGTAAATAGATTTACACACATTTCCTGATTTCCTTGCAAATATTACACCCCCACTAGGGCACCGCCCCGGCAACGCCGCCTCTTCCCGCCGGATCAAACGATTTTAGACTCGGTAAGGACTCGGTAGACATGTGAGATTATGCGGTTCCCAGTGTTTCCTTCGTGGGTTATAAAAGCCAATGCGGTCCTATAGGACTTAGGCCTAAGCATTTACAGAAGGTTTGTTTGTGGCCATTGGTAGGATTTTGGATGTCTGCACAAAAGCCACAAATTGGCGTTGAATTAATAAAGCACAACAGTTCTGCAGAAGCCATATTTCGCGCATTTTGAGCTACTATGTCCCCAAAACCACAAGTTCGAGCCAAGAATTGCCTCAAACCCCTATCTTCGGCCACTTTTGTGGCTTCAAGAACATATTTTGAGACCGTCTCCAGATGTGACATCTCTAAAGCCACATTGGCTTTTAGCCATAATATTCCTTAAAAGAACAAGAACGAAACATGGCTTGCTTACGCATTGTCCTGGCCAGGCGGGCAATTTTCTTGTATCCTCTCAGCTGAGAAAGCGCAGCTATTTACAAGTTTGCAGTAGCCAAGCACCGTGCTGTGACATCAGGCTGGCAATGACTGTGTTGTTGACATCGATCAGCAGGCATATATGTTTGCTGCTATATAGTTGCTGCTCTAAAATTGCACCCCTGAGACCTCTTTGCTCAGTTTTTCAGCTGAACTACGTCTGAAAAAGTGCCCATTGTGTCAATGCAATTCCCATCCCCATCCCAAGCACGCTGCACTTTCCGATGACACCGTGGAACACGGGATTTTTTTCTGCCGGGAGAATGTCAACGTTGTAGAGTTATTCCCTGCCGGGGATCCCAATTCAACCAATCACAGCGCAGCAATCTGGTTGGTCCTCCGTATACAGCCATTTTTAAATACTGGCGTTGTCTACAATTTCAAAACATGGCTGCCATTGATAGCTGCACCTTTTTCAATGATCGTGGCGTACAATTCCTCTTTATCAATATATCCTAAGTGCCAACCCTTCGGTGAGCCATCAGGAGTCTCAATAGAGCAGTGATTCAGGAAAAATAAGGCCGTATTCTAGAAAAACCTACGCACACATTCACAGAGAGCATTCAAGACGCATGTGTATACACTGAAAGTACAGATATACATTTTGAACGAATTTTTCTATTTTTCTATTGGGTTTTCTTGGGTCAATATCTCAACCAATCAACCAGGCTGTTAGTGCCTATTGGATCCCAATAGACACCAATTCCAAATATCCCTTACTGAAGATTTTTGTGCTCACTGGCAGTGAAATTATCAGAGAAAGGTTCGTGCAAATATGACAATGTTGATCACGCATATGCCAAATATATTATCCAAAAGTTGTGAAGGAAATCGAGGCAGAACCGGTTTCTGGTTTCAACCTACAACGTACAATGTAGGGAATGTTGTATACTATATATATTTTAGTAAATGCGCACCTTCGATGATGTATGGGTAATTTTCCACTCTCTTTGTTCAGCATTTGCATGAAGATATTAATATCGCGTCTTTCCAGTTGCAAGGCCATCGAACCCCCTCTTCCCAAGCGCTCTAGCAGTTGTGGGGGCTCCAGCAAGCGGGACAGCAGCACGAGCAAGGCCTTACAACATGAAGGCTACCCTTAATGGGGTTCGATGCAGATCGCAACTCATTCTCTTTGAAATCTTTTCTGATTCCCGCAGACCTTCAATTGTCTGCATATGTAAAAGTAGAAGATGAGCTTTGATTTAAAGAGACTGTATTCCGACCGATACCGTAGTACTATACATTCAGCTGAACTCAGAGGACGAAATATGTGCAACGTACGAAAGTGTGAATGTATAACGTAAGCATTGAATACAAAACCACGGTTCAAATTTAGGGTCTAGGTTACGCGCTTTAAAAATGCGGCAGTGTTGAATACAAATTTGGACTCGTATGATATGCAAGGCAGACCTGGGCCCAAAAGTTTTTAATCCTCATGAGTGCTCTTCAGATTCCATTAGCATGTAATGAGGATGGGTTGCTAATGCTGCAGTCATTTAGACGCCCAATATGCAGTCAACAGTGCTCAGCCACTAGCAGACAAACTATGGAATCATTGATGAGCTTGGTGTCAATGTTGCTGTTCCAGTTGGACCACCTCAGCAGTTCCTGCTGGCTGCCCATTTCAAGAGTCCGAAGTTCATCGTACTTGGGGATTCAGGTGTTATGAAACAGAAAGGTACACCAAACACCTATGCCAAATTCTAGAGATACTCTTTGTAAAATGAACTTTAGTCATCGTAACAAAGGCTTCCCCTTTTGGGGCAGCATTGCCAATGACAGTGACAGGGACCGCTTGCAATATTTTCAGTCATATCCCACTATTGCAATTTTAGTCAATTGAATTTTAAAATTTACCCGAAATCGCTGGTGTTATCATGCAGTTCAATCAACACCTCAGACCTATCTTTGCATATCAGGTGCGCCCAAGCTGCTTTATTCCAACGCCAATGAAAAATGCTTTTGCAAGCTGCTTGCCGGTCACTTCACCCACCCAATGGCCAATCCCTTGCAGGAAAGTTCCCAGATAATTTGGATGCGAGTTGCACGTGGCATGCGCATTGCACAAAGGGCAAGAGAAGGTACTGTGCCCGTGCGATGCGCTGCCCTGCCACACCTCTACTTATGGTGCTTGCTTGTGCAACGCAAGCAGTGCATACTTTGGCTGCCGCATTGGAAGCGCAGACTTCAGCTGTGCACCGATTGATGCAACGGTAGCTGTGACAATATGATTAAAATGTCCCACAGCTGATTCAGCGTCGCCGGCCATCCCAGCAATGACGTGCTGGTACCTGACTGCCATCCATACCCGCTTTGCAGCACCAATGACCTTGGCTATCTTCATCGGCGCGTTGGACTCCTCAAGCGCGTAAAAGCAACCCCTGGCAGTGAAATGGGTTTTCAAGTTCTGAGCTGGGAGGCGCTGCTTGCACTGCCAACATATACAGGTATGGCAAGCTGAGCATTTGCACGCCACATGCAAAATGTCACTGATCTCAGGATCTGGCAATGATATCCCTGAAAATAAATCAAAATTGTCTCTAGGGAAGGCTCAATATTGTGCTTTGGCTTATGCATTGATGCGCACCTTGAATGATGTGAAAGCAAGGAGATCCTGATGATATATACCATGAACAGGTGGGATTCTGGTGGGTACCTTACAAGGTTACACCCTGTGGAAATTTGCTGCAGCTGAAGGTTGCAACTAGGACAAATCTTGCTTGCAGAAGATGGTTTGACGGCGAGCGGCAATGGCGACTGCTCGAGCTGCACATTGTTTCTATCGGTTGCTATCCGATTAATTCTGGCTCTGCGGCCCTGTAAATCACGCAGCAGTGAGAGTTTATTTTAGGTTTTAGGGTTAAGTCTAAATAAAGATTCGTACTTTGAAGAAGAATTACTTCTTCGAGAGCAGATAGTCGTCAGCTCTGAGGCAGAGGCAGGCCAACTTGGAGAGGCAAACTCTACAGATCTGGGAAAAACCGACCATGGTGGAATCACCTTTCTTAGGAGGTGCACGGTGCTTGCCGCAAGCACTGCGGCGGATATCAGCGCTCCTATGGGAAGGCATAGACGCTGGTGCGTCGACAGCAGACCAGACATCGGCAAGACAGGCTACAGTCCGCCAAATCCGCACAAAGACTGAATGGTGGCCAGCAAGAACATACTTTTGAAAGTTGAATTGGATCGTACATATGCGCCCCGATATCAAGGTTCTTCTGCTACGATCTCACTTGCCTCGCTGTCCTGCCAACATTGGGCAGCAAGGTCCAAGAAACGAATGAGAAGCTGCCCTAGAACCTACTACTAGGTAGTACCGTGTCTTCGCCCAGATATCAACATTCATTAATAGAGTATGGGGTCGAACAATTCATGTCATCTGCACGTTCTCATCTGCATGCCAGAGGCGTGGAACAGCCACGACTCCATGCATGTTTTAGCATTCTGATGGCCGCCCCTCTACCAGTGTGCATGAACATTGATGATCATGATGAGAGACTTTTACCGAGTTCAATATCAAGATGATCATTAAATGCCCTTACGATCAGGCTGAATTCCTTAATCACATGCTACAGCATCCAACAAGCTGCCCTTGTTGGGCAGGACTCGCACACATATAAGACAGACTAGTTGAAAAGAGATTTAAGAATATCCCGAAAATGGCAGAAATATGTCGTCAATATTGTCAACAATCTCCGAGGTATGGCCCGAAAGTTTTGCAGAATTGACGGAAATAATTATTTATAATTATAATTCCCAGAAATGTGTAGCCCACATTGGCCACATAGCCCGAGAGCTTCGCAATTAAGAACGGAAAGAAACACGGAAAGAAACACGAAAGCATTGTCCGATGACCGTGTCTGTCGGAAGGGTTCCGGAAGAATTGCCACGTGACGCGCTCGTATGAATTACAGGTCAGCGTCGCGCTCAAGTTGCGCTAAAGTACTGCAAGTTCTAGTCCGCCACTCGAAGCCGTTCGGGTGTGCTCGTAATGAAAAATAAACAAGCACACTTCAGACTCTGCAGAGAGTTTGCAACGCACAAACAAGAGTGCCAGTCTGGGTTCTAAGATGAGTGTATGCCCAAAATGAGGGTTGCATCTAGGGCTGCATGGCAAGGGCAACAACTCCAGGGTCACTGTACATCTTGCTGCCCAACTGAATCCTGGCGGCTTTGCTGGACCATCAATATATATTCTTTGAATAGTGAAATCCTAAAGATTCTCTCTCGGCTGGCGCCCTGAAATATAAGTTTAAATGGCAGGGTTAACCGGGATAACGTTATCCCGGGACTTTGAATGTCAGGGTCACCCGGACGGTCCTCTCTTATTCTCCAGCCTGCAGTCACTGTGCACGGTGCTCTTTGGCACTATGAAATTTTTGGCAACAGATGTAAAGCAAGCTTATTTTGTTGAAAGTGCACATGCGCTGTGGCTAAGCGCTCCTAATTATTGCTCCACTGGACTGCTGACTACACAAGCAACTTGATTGAAGTTCACTCATTTGTTGAGTCAACTCATGGGGATGTTCTGATTTTATGCTATTTATATAAAGTCAAGCTCTGCTCCATTGTTGTGAAAGCTCCGGCTTGAAGCCACTGGCTTCCCCACTGAGAAAATAAGTTCCAGTAATAATTAAGGAAGAGGCTGACTCAAGGTTGCATAGCCTAGCAGGGGAATACTCATGAATATTTTCAATGGCCATGCTTTAAACGAACCGATTCTTATTTATTGTCCCTAACGGAGGCCGGTGCGACGTCGACAAGGTCATCCAGGGTCCCGTAAAAGAGTGGGTCTCCACTGTCTGAATCTGTACTATCCTAAGTGCCAGAATCAGGGTCTTCACTTTCAGATTCTTCAATGCATGGTGCAGCTGAAGCCGCGTTCCTCAGGCTGCCTTGTCCAGAAATTCTTGCCGTGCCTGTACAAAAAGCACAATATGCTTTTGAGCCACATCTTGTAGCTCAAATCAGTAAATTCTGACATGACTACTTGGTTTGTGGAAAGCCACCACCCTGTTAACGTTGCTGATCAGTCGTGACTTGCAAGGCGCAAGGTAGCAATGAGCCCTGAGGGTGGCGATTAAATCACAAGTTGGTTGTCTGATCAACAAGCCTTTACTCAAAAATCTAATTTCACCAAAATTTTTGGTGTCCATGCTCTTGTGCGGCAGCCATCAGGCCATTTCATGGCTTTTGCTCACTGGGTTTTCCTCCATAATAGTACATCTCGTCCCACATGTTGATAATACTGGACAGTTCAAGACACTCAAGCTCTCGGACCGGATCCGCTTGGCCATTGCTTTGCAAATGAAACTGGCACGCAGGGGTTTGGCTGGGACGGTTGCGCGGATGCCACACACCGTGATGCCAACTGCCTGTCTCCTCTGAGGAACTTCCCTCCGCAGTAGCTGCTACTGCCACACCAGCAGCAGGCTCTGCTGGCTCTGGATCAGCCATTGTAGGCAGTGCTAGCTCTGCCGGACGCGCTAGGAATGCATTCTTCAGCTGCAGGGCACTGGCGACAACTGTGGCAAAGCGCTTGACAGAATCAACCACCGATCCAACAATGCCAAGGGCGCCTGGGATAGCGTCCCTGTGTTTGAATGTTACAAACACCAGCGCTGCAGCGCCGATAGCTGCGGCAACTTTTGGGGCATTGGAGTGACCGGCTTTGCGTGGGCAGCGGCCTTCATTGGTGAAATGGGGCTTTGGATCATTTTCTGGTAGAAGCTGCTTGCACTCCCAGCAATAACCTGTGCAGCAGGCCAGGCACCTACACAAGCAGCACGCATTGTACTGAACTGGTCACTCTGGAAGGAGTCACTCTTGGGTGCAAGACAGCTTGCCGCCACAAACGTTGGAATGGAAGGCACGTGTCAACGGGGCCTGCTTTGCAGGACTGCACGGAACAGGCAGCACTTTCTGAACCAATAGGACTGCAGAAAGATAAATCTATGCCACGGTGAGCTGGCACGTACCTGATAAGATTGCCCCTCCCGGGCCCTTTTCGCAGTTCAATATTGCAACAAGGACATTGCACGGTCTCCACTGCAGGCTCGTCTTGGACTGCCTCTGGAAGGTGCTCTGCTGTTCCTCCAGTAGATTGTGCTGTGTGCTTCTCACGGTGGCGCTCGTGCACCTGCGGCACGGCCATTTTCTGCTTCTCAAAACGCAGCTCAAGCCAATAAACTGGGAGCTTATCCATCCCCAAGGTTTCAGTCCGTTTGAGTGCCAACGAGAAATCCTTGACTTCGCATGTCTGTTCCTAGTGAGTAAAGAATTGGCTCATCCTCACGTTCTTGATGAAATGCACGGCGGTTGCTGTCACGAGAGTTCCGACGCAAAGACCCAATCATTGCTCTGTCGACAAGAGTCCTGCCATGTTGTGCCTCGAGACACCGAACTAGCTTAGTAGGAAAATGAACGGAGCCGAAGTTGCGGTAATTGAGGACTACAGAACGTTATGTTGGATCAATTCTAGGTGCCATAAGGAGACAATCTCACGTTGATATGCCTGAAGATACGAGAATGATGACGCTTTCGAAGCCCTGAAGCTGTCCTGAGCTGCAAAGTCCAAGGTTCCAAAATAGGAGGTGGCCACCTCTTCACGCAGAAAAGGATACGATCTAGGCTTGAACACTACATAAACACCCCTTTACCCCACTACATTTTTTAATGGCATGGAGATCATTTGATTAATGATCTCCATATATCACCATTAGAAAGGGAATGTTCACTGACTTGCAGTTAATTTCAAGCATTGTAGTCTCGACAATGTCTCATTTCTTATTATAATGGGTCCTTGACCTTTTGTGGTTGGAAAATTAAACCAGAATTGATCCATACGCAATGAAAGCGGTGCACGGTGCAGAAAAATCTTGCACTCCCAGTCGGTGGACATCTTTTTTGAAGCAAAGGGCAGCAATAAAGGATACTCAGCAATGCTCATCATAATCACAGATATGTAGACAAAAGATCTAGATGTGCTAATGCCCGCCATGGCGTTCCAATGTGTTGGCAAGGCTTGATGGCCTTCAATACAAGTGCCCTTCAATTGTTCAAAGAAATGGACATTATTTGCATTTCCGCATTTTTAACCTAGTAGGATAGTATCTGGAGCTCACCATATGCATTTCAGCGCGCAGCATTGCACATAAAATTAAGTTTAGCTCTTTGCTTTACGGGCCTGCAAGCCAGCTGGCAAATGCATTCAACGAAACGTTCAATTCTCCACGCATGTCTCCACGCATGTGGCTGGCACTATGGTGCCACCAAGCAGTGCCGAGAAATGAGTGATCATTTGAGATACTATGTCCTATAATATAATTGTACAACATGTTTACATTCAAAAAGCTGAAGGCGGCGAAGCCAAAGTACTAGTATTGTAGGTTTAAGTCAGTGACTGCCACACTAGTGACTCTTAGGCTATGCCATGTCCAGTGGGAGCGATTTGATGTCTCATATCAATTTGCCAGTGGTGCCTTTTGGTGCATACTCCAGCAGCTGAGCATCCTGAGCGTTGAAACCATGTTCGCTGTGACATGCTGCGCAAGATTATTTCAATGCTCCCTAGCGAGCCTGTATCGCTCATCATCTTGCAGTGCTCAGGCAGCGACCTTTGCAGAACGGCGCTCCACAGCGGGGCAGAGAAGACTGATACACCCTTTGCGGACGTGCTCAACACGAATATGAAACACCTCTGCCACTGGCACGCCTTGCTTTATAGGGACGAAATTCACTGGAATGGATAGCTTCTTTGTCACGCTCTCTCGTGCAATGGCCAGTCCTGCTGCAAGGAATGCGGCAATGCCACCACGGTTACGGACTCCCATTGTGACACCCAGCACCATGCCTGTGATGGTGAGGAATATCACAGCATTGGAAACCGTGGCAAGCTTGCGAGCCTCAGTTTGTGCCGCCGCATTGGGGCCATCTGATGGAGACTTGCTAGCGGCATCAAAGGGGTGAGGGATATTGAATGCCGCCCGCTGCTCTGAATTTTTGCGCTTCTGCTCATTCTGGAGATCATCCATGGCTGGTGGTAAAATTTTTACCAACAAGCACCTGCGTGACCACAAATTATAGAGTAACAGAAGAGTATTGCGCATGCACTGCAAGACATGTGCACCAAGCGCTTCCTTAGACGGAACGTCAGAATCCCTACTAGGCTAGGTTGTTATTGAATGTGCCACTGTGCCATGACAATCTTGAAGAGTATCAGGGACAAAAAAACATTTCTACATGCCGGACGCTGCCAGTGATGTGACATCCTCTGACTTTGCACGAAGCAGTTCGCCCATTTCACGAGAATAAGAAAAACACTCAAAGTTGACGGCTAACCAGCATTTCCAGTTATTATTCACTGTTTGGTGTTGCCCGGAATACACTCAGTAAGCAGACCTCAGCAAACGTATGACGGTTCGGAGAGCTGTCGGTGTACCGCACTGCGGCAAGCTGCCTCGCTTGACAGAATCGTCCTACGCAATAGTTCTGCCCGCCGGGTGCCCAGCAACCGTAGGGATTCGACCAACAAGACGTTCCAAACGATTCCAGATGTGTTGTGAGTGGTAGTATCCGGAAATGGACTGTGTTCCCAAGGGGACTATGGTGTGGAACAAGCTTGGTGTTCCGCTGTCGCACAAGGTTGGAAGGCGGGCAGGGTTATAATCCCCAATGAAGGGGCTTTTAGTAAAAACCTTTCAAAAAGAGGGCATCTTCACTTTTACAGCAAAAAGCAATGAAAAAAACTGAAGTCAAATCTTAACATAAAATGCATGCATATGCTCTGCTGCCCTGTGCAATTTTAAAAGGCAGACTCCTTCTTCGGAAGAAGAGAAACCACCGTGGCACGCCTCTTGCAACTTAGAATCCTCTACCCCTATTCAGTGGGTCCACCAGGGGGAATCTGATCTCGTTAGTTGGGAGTCCCCTAGGAGTCCACCAGGGCCGGGGTCCACCAGGGGGTCTTAGCACACACCACGCAAATTTTTGGAGTAAAGACTCTACCCTATAGTATTCTATAGTATAATCATTCAATGCAATTGGAATTTGATTGCAAAAGTATATTTCTATATCTCTAAGGGGTCCCATAAAAGGTCCCCATTTTTAAAGCAACAAAAATCCCTTTGGATCAACTCTTCGTGAACAAATCTCAGAAGATCTATATCTGTTGATGATTCCTCGACCTGCGCATGTGCACAATAGAGGTACATACAACGTGCTACGATGCAACGTAGCGCGACAATAGTTTACTCCACTGGCCATATAGATGGAACCACGAAGTGCATAGCTCAAGATTAGCAAATACATGAGGGCAACAACACCAGAAATTAATTCTGCTCAATCGCTTTAAACTTTAACAAAAGTAAGAATGTTTTAGCACACCTCCGCATACATACGCCGCGGCGAGAGACAGCCCATCTCCAACCAGGGCATTTCGGTGTATGAGAATGCAACATAGCTGCCCCTTATGCCGCTGCTCTTAGTTTGTGTATACAAGAGACGCTTGAGCTGTGCCAGCGCCTCAGTTTCACCTGGAACAAATACGCACTTTAGCTTGCAAATCAAAGCTCTAGCAAGTCGACATGTAGAGGTTGCATGCCCTTGCTGTATCCTTTTAGAAATGGTAACTTGTTTGGGCAGCTGTGAACACTCAGTAATTACTTATAAGCTCTGTATAGCACAACTCTCAAGATTCAGCAAAATTCAAACAGATAAAGCTGTGCATTCATGAAACATGAGCTACATGGCTGCCCCACCTCCCTTGATTTTTGGGCTGTCAGGCATGCAATGGACTATCTGCAACCCCGAGTTTTCAGGAGTAGGTATTTTGCCGGAAGGTATGTCTCTGCTCTGCAGCGGTTTGCCTTTGAGCTTAGGTGGCGCTAAGTGTGGCTGCTTGACAGGTATAGATTTCAGAAGACCCTGAAAGTGTCCTGCATCCGGATCAATGGATCATTCGATGAGCCGTTGTTGACATTATGTATGCTCCTTTGACCCCATGGTGTCTTGACTATCACGGTTGTTGGACACACAACTTGGTATTGATAACTTCTAGAGCAAGTGGTGTGAAAGCTTAAAAGTAATTTCAGTGAATAAGTCATTTTACCGCAGGAAATTTTTTGGTGGCTTTAAATTGTCATCTGCCTTCAAAGATAAATGGGGCGCACTTTGTGTAGATGGCAAACGCTCTATTTTGGTTTGCAGCTCATCAGGTGAGTATAAGGTCGTCCCCCACCTCATCTTCAGAGCAACATCTTCTCTTTGCCATGCTGATGTCACCTCATTCATGAATGAGGTGGCATCGTGAAATATTCCTCGAAATTCTTTTCTGCGTGACAGTAAACTTTGCTGGCGCCCACTTTCTTCACCATTCTCACCAATGATTATAAGTTATTGGAGGGATGCAAATTGTGACTAGCTGGTTGCAATTGCCAGTATGGCTACCGCCAATAATAGTACTTTTAGTAGTGGTAGTCAGTGAGCTTGCAATCATTGATCTTGCTGTCGGACTTGCAATCTGTGACAGGGAAATCAACTGTACTCAGTGCAGGCTTTATGTCCATGTTTGCTACGCTCAGAATATTTCTGAATTGTGGAGGCACGACTCTTTTAAAACTTGCCTCCTCAGGCTTGCCGATGCGCACAATGATGTCAGAGCCGGCAGCCCTTAGGTTCTTGCGCGAATCCGCCACGGAATCCAGGATGAACCTGCGCATGGACCTCTCCACTGAGAAGCACCTTGCACACTTTGCAAATGGAAGAGCGCTGCTGTGGGCCATAGGCTGTTCAGCATTACCTGCAAGAACTTCTAGAAGCACCAAATATTGGAGTTTCCTTCGGAAGGTGACTCACTTCAATGCTAACGCCGTTGTAGCGTGTGTCATACTGTCGGTTGTCAAAGCAATACACTGGCAGCAAGAAATCCGGCTCCTTGTTTGCGGCCATCAATGCCTCATTATCATGGACCCGTAGATCATTGCGGAAACACTTGACTGCCAGTGCACCACATCTTTAAATTAGAATTACGTGCGTTATTTTGCTTCCACAATGTACGGTTGCGTGTCAACTTGGCACATTTAAAATGTGATGAAACTTTGCCAAATTAATAATGTTGGGTTCGGTCTTTCCGGCCAGTGACGGGCGGCCCGGGTTGGTCGAACGTGAGGACATCACCTCATGTGAACCAACGACTTGCGCTGCCATCGGCGATTCAAAAATTGCACGTTTCGAGCATCAGCGAGGGCCCACTTGGCGGAGATTCTTCATCGCAATCTCCAAGACAGTCGGCAGCATCACAGCAGCAGCGCCGAAACAAGCACCGGCGATGAAAGACGAGTATCCCCATCCTGTCGACATCTTGTGCACTCGATATGTTCAGGGGCGTCGTACACTGTGAATTCCACGTATTCTGAGCTCAATCGAAGTTCAGAGTGCCAAGTTCTTGGACCTTTCTTTCGTCAAACACGGCTCAGGGCTTTTACAGAACCTTGGAGTTTTTGTATGTGCCCCTTAGGGGATTTGGAAAAACATAGGTTTTGACCTGGTTGAAATTCACTCATTAGAAAATGCCACTTTAATCCCTTTTCCACTGTACTTGTTCTGATGCTAGCACACCACAGCTTCAAGATGTTCTGCGCCGTTGACTTTCCAACAGGTTTCATGATGCCAGCATGGTCCCATTTAAATTTCAAATCCCAAATCCCAAGTTGGGGCCGATTGCAAGGAGCACGTCTTCGTATGATTTTCAAATTTGGCAGCTTAGTGCCACACAGTCCGTTGGACATGCAAAGGCGGACCTCTCAGTGAGTGCTCCAAGGTGTTCCACATTCTTGGACATTAATGCATTATCTACACGAAATACTGGCCATGTCCTTTGTAGCAGCGCTTGTCAACAAAGCTGCAGCTGGTCTTCAACAAATTTGTTGGTTTAAACCAACCCAGCGTCCGATACTCAACGGTCAATATTTTCCCCTGCTTTCCTCCTTGTCTTCATCTTGCTTCTCATGCAACCACTGAACAACATTTTTTGAGAACTGCACTGGGATCTCAGAGACACTCTAATTGCCTTCCACTGTGCAGTGCTCCACCCAGCCGGTCTTGACGCACTTCACTCGCGGACGCTTTGGCTTTGGCATATCCGGCTGCACCTCAGACGCCGCTTCCAGCCACCAGGGCTTGTTTGCTTCTGCCCTCGGCCTTCTCATCCGCGCTTTGATCAGCACCCATTTCACACCAAAGACGCCCCATTTTGCAGCACCAATCACACAATACCTTGCCGCCCTGCCCACAGCGCAGCCTGTGGCGCTCACATTCCTGACAGTGACCACCAGAACCGGCCGCGAGCCGGGATTCGCAAAGTGGAAATCCGCCATTGCAGCGCCGACCGCCACTGAAATGACCAGCGCGCTGAACTCGGCATTCGTGCGCACAATGCCTGCTCTGATTGCCAGCTGGCTGGCTGCGCAATATGCATCAGCGGCAGCTGCCAGGATTTTGTTGCGCGGCCTGGGTTCCTCTGGAACTGCATCTGGAAGTACAATTGGAGCCGGCTGCGCATGAACGGTGCCGGGGATGTCAACTGCCTGGCAGCCGGCGGCTGTGAAGTGGGAGTCGGGGTCGCGCGCCGGCATGCGCTGGCCGCACACCCAGCAGACGTGCGTGCGGCAGACCGTGCACCTGCAGGGAACCCTCCGATCAGCAACGATGACATTTTATCAAAAGTTTCCCATCAGTCCGGGGGAGGCCTGACCAACATGATCCTGTTTATTGGCACTCACTGATGGCATGCTGGACAGATAGTCTGAGCAGATCTGACATATTGTTTATTGCGGTCTGCCAAACAGATTTGGTTCATTGAAGATCCTTTCTCCTTTGAAAGGAGTGCTTTAGCTGAGATTAAATGGGTTCTAGCACCAATCCTCCAAGCATGTGTGACTGGGACATAATCAGAAATCTGACACATTCCAGGGTAAAGAGAATTATTGGAAACACACTGTAGATGATTGCAGCCGTCAATTTTCTGGAGCCCATTGTTGCAGGTGGGGCAGCGCACAATCCTATTTGCGGCAGTGTACTGCTGAAAAGCATTGTCCACTGTCTGCTCACCCCTCTGCCTGGTGTAATGGTCACAGCTCAGCCCGCCATGCCAGGCCACCTGGCATGCCTTGCACCAGGCATGCTCGCGCACGTTGCAGACCAGCATTGGAGCCTCTCCCTCTGCCACACCACAGGTGTAGTAACCATTATGTTGCACATTGAAGACTTTACAAGAGCCGCATGGAAGACTTTACTACAGCTTGGATGAAGAAGGATTCACAGGTGATGACTCTAAAACAACCCAACAGGGAATGCAACGACTGACAACAGCCAGCTATGCACCAGATCGCTGATTCACCTGATCAGTCAAATAGCACAGAGTTTATGTGGGCCGTCTTTGCTCGAGCAGAGCACTCAAAGTTTAAATTTAAATTTAAGAGCTCACCTGCACAGTCAACGGCTGCTCCGTTGCAGTCTGGCTGGGGGCAGGGTACCATGTCAGGGCTAAATTGATTCCTGCTCGGACGCTGCACTGCTGATACTGTGCATGCTCCGCTGGAGTGAGAAGCTGTGCCATGTCTGGGTCTAGGCAGCAGCACTCCTTGCCGGTGCTGGCGGATTGATCATTCAATGGCTAGGTGCATCTGGCGCAGAGTGCTTCACCCCCGGCCTGGCAGATCGGGCAGGGGATGGGCAGGCTGGAGCCCCTGCAGAGGGATCACAGCATCTGTTGGCTACAGGTGAACCCATGCAGAGCATCTGACAAGACGTGCTCTTCGCAGCAACGCTGTGGGCACAAGGTAAATACAGAATATGCCATGGACACCTTTGCAGTCTCTAGCCTGCGCAAAGATCAGAATAGATTCTACAGCAACGCGCATGGATAATGCCAGTCCTGCTGACGGCTTGTACAAGGCAAGGGCTCTGCAGTCTCCCATTTGAAATCTGACCGCCTTTCCTTGCAAAGCTTTCCCCAGACTGATCCACACTGCCAGTAAAACAATGTATATGCTCACCTGATGGCCTGGAGCACTGTCTTCCTGGCAGCCTCCCGGCACATGCAGGAATGGCCGCACATGCTGGCTGTGAACAGTTCCTCCAGGGGGTGATCATCGAGGCAGACTGCGCAGCGAAAGGTACCGCCGCTGTCCTGGGATCCTCCAGGGAGTGTTGCAGGTCCTTGATTTGGTGCTGCCAAAGTGGTGGGGAGGACATTCTCACGTTTCGTCCTCAGCATTGTGACCACCTGTAAGCAAAAAACAGCCCATTCAAATCCCAGCATCTTGCACCGTGGCTTCCCACAGATATCGTCGAGGGTTTTCGTCTGGAACGGGTATGCATGCGCAAGCAAGGAATGCATTTTGAGAATGGCCCACGTTCTGCTCCAGTAAGACAAGATAAACTTGCACATCTCAAGCAATCTCTCACGATGCCTTTGAATATGGGCGTTGGAGGTGCATGGAGGAAGCGCTTGCGTCCGAGGTTCGAGTGATGCGGCAAGATTATTGCAACAAGTACAGCGCACTGTGGCATCGGCCAGTGTAACATTGAATTTTTGACGAGATGCAAGAGCAGCGAAGAGTGCACAGCAGAGAACGTGTGGATCATCTCCACAGCATCAAAAGTCAAGGAAGAGCTCGCGCCCGGCCGTCTTGAGCGGATCAGTCAATTCAAAAAGTCTCAGTCGATCCTCCCTCACAAACTTTCAATACTTTTTAAATTGAAGTGTCTGGCCCCTCGTCTGGAAAGCAATCAAGGTAGCTACTCCCAGGTTACAGAAAGGCCGATCCTGCTTGCCAAGTTGATGAAGCTCTTATCTTAGTGCTTGAGATGTGTCACTGATGATTCCTCTACTTAATTGGTTCTCTTGTGCGTCTTCAAAAGCAACAATGGTACCTTGAAACGGGTGTCCAATTTCCACTAGGGAGCTGTGCAACATTCCATGCACCCTTGACACGCCTGCGAATAGACCTGCTTAGGTTTTGCTGATATCCAGAGTAAAGGAAGCTCATGCAACCTGAATCGCAGGGATGTTGGATTTGAAAAAAATGACTGCTTGCCATTACTAGTAGTGGGCAGATTTTAATGCTCCAGTGCGAGAGTCTGCAAGCTTTGACAAAATTATGGGATTCCTTCGAAGCACTGTGTGCATGCATGTCCGAGCAGCCGCAGTGGTAATTGCCAATCCCTGTGGCACAGCCAGTGTGATTCCAACCTTTTATAAAACTCCAAATTCCCAACCTCGATGTCAATACTCTTAGCAACCCCAAATAACCAGGGCAGCACACCAGTTGGTCATGCGGCTAAATCCCACATTCTAAACTTGATCAGCAGATTTACGGCAACTTGCAAACTTGAATGCTTCAAGTTTCCAATTTGTAACACTACTTGAACTTATGAAGCCCATCACCACACGAGCCTGCTAGGCACAATTTGAAAATTCACCAGCGAGCATGATGTTTGGCGGCATTCCACCACTGGCAGGGCCTGCAAAGCCTTGCATTGACAGAAGCCACACTGGCCACCTCTATGGGCCGAGCCATCCGGAGCGCTGCACCGCCTGCATCTTTTCTGGCTTGTGTCCGTCAGACACGTCATGCGCCACCCATCCAGCAACGAACGAGATAACAATCGCCACGCCTATGAAGATGAAGACGTCCAACAGATGAATTTCAGCAGTGTTTCCGTCTTGCCAATTCTGTGCTTGGGACAATTGTCTTTGCGGATGTCCCAGTGCACTATCAGATTTGGGTGCAATCCCACGCGCTGCTTTTGCATTCGCCGGTACGTCAGGGGGCCTGTCAGCGAGATGAGCAGGTCATTCAATATGCAGCAGGGTTGCATGCGTAGGCGTTTGGCAGCAGTTTAAAAGTGTGGAGTATCACGTTGACACCACTGGAACCCAATCAGGATTGCTAGTGCCCAAACGTACACGGCCAGAAATTCATGCCTTCAACTTCGTCCAATAGCGTCACTGCAAAAGGGCAGAACGTGTATCATACATGCATGCATGATGCTACAATCATCACTCTTCAAATAAAACTTGCAGTCTTGTGTTTTCCAGGTGCCTTCACTTTGTCTGTCCTCAAAATGGTGTAACGTTCCCATGAAGAGTAATCTGTAGGGTGCAACCCCTGGACTGGCTCTAGCAGGGAGTTCTACATCTGGACTTATATATATTTACCACCCCTTCTCTCTAAGCAGAGGGATATGTTGCCTAGGGCTCAAAGCTGGTGTGAAGGATCGTGAGATCCATTCCCGACTCTATCATTTATCTATATCATTTATATATTGAGCTAAAGCTTCAGTGTGATTGTGGGTATGAGAACACTGAACAGGAGGATTTGTAGAGTGGCTTGCGTTCCTTCACATGAAGGACTTCAGAAGGAGAGCTCTAGATTTCTAATCAACAGATACCTTTCAGCTTGATCTCCTTCCTTTGATCCTCAATGACCGCCGTATGGCTAGTCATTGCAGCCTTGGTGCGCACTTCGTTTTCTCTTAATACTGGATTCCGACTCTGACACAGCCTTCCTTTGGCCGAGGCCTCAACCTCTTCTGATTCTTCTGATAATTAAATGCACATCCTCTCCTACGCTATACAGGCAGCGCTGTGTCGCGATGGTATAGCGATAGAATAAGTAGATCCATCGCAGGTCACTCCCAATGGAAACAAGATGAAGCAAACCCTGATGCTATGTGCGTGCAGGTGGTGCTTCTGACGCTGTTGATGAGGTTTCTCGCCACCTGGTTTGCGAGACACGAGGAGGAAGCGAGCAAGGTGTCAGAGAGGTTCTTTGTGAGCCCAACATCCTTCCAAAAGGTGCGCACCAGCTGCAGTGTATGCCATCAATCGTGTGACGGTAAGTTTGTCAAATATTTCTGTGCGATTTCTCTCTTTAATGCAGCAGAATGAAAGATCCAATAGTAGATGCTGGCTGGTGCAGATGCTCGCCCCGTCAGTATTCAGCGAGGCGACCAAGTCCCTGACTATTGTGGTCCCTGCATACAATGAGGAGGCGCGGCTACCTAGCACCCTGGATGAGACACTTCGGTGAGAACCAAACATGTCCACACTTTTGGGGCTCTTTTTCTTTTGCATGCAAGACAATGGGTTTTGACCTAAGGCACCCACGACTTGCCGCTGGTCCGCAAATGCACCATCCTTTTCATGGCATGAGATCATCCAGAGGATGATGCACAACATTCTGTCTTGATTCAATGTATTAAGCCTCCTGATGGAACACAAACAGCCCTTTTGATCCATCAGATCTTGAGGTAGCAGCTTTACCTGCCAGGCAGCTCACATGAAGGCACCTGAAATGAAAGGCACGCATGCACTGCCAGGCCCGCATCAGTCAAGGGATCAGCACTTTGAGTCATGAAAGACAGGACACAGGCACACAGTGCAGACATCCTGCACTCAAGTAACTTCTTGTTGTGACTCTCTTTTGTGCTGCCAATGCAGGTATCTGCAGGGGAGGCGGGACAGGCAGGGGCCCAACTTCACGTACGAGGTGATCGTGGTGGACGATGGCAGCATGGACGCCACTGTACGGACGGCATTTGAGTACGTGCGCAAGCACGGCGTGGACGCTGTGCGCGTGCTGCAGCTGCCGCGTAACTACGGCAAGGTGCGGCGGCGCAATCAACCGCTTCGGGGCTGTCTCAAATTGCGGGTGCAACTTGTGGTTATGTGCCACTGAAACAGGACCACAGCAAGTAGTGTCAGGGATATCCATATAAACGTGTCGGTTTTCAAATTAGGCAGACAGATTCAGATCACCACAGCTGCTCAGCTCTGCAGGTCCAAACTACGGCGAGTTCGGCAATGCTGGCATGATTCATCATGGAGGGCATTGTATTTTCGACAGGCTGGCATCTAACCATCCACGACAGTGTGTACACAGACCAGATGGATGGTCACATTTGCTGTAGTGGGCATGCCTAATGCCACCTTTCACATCAAATAAAGATTAAGATACAAGCCTGTAGGATGTGTAATGCATGCTGCATGTTGTGGAACAAAAAATGCCGGCGCAGGGCTCATTAAGTCTGGCATTGTTCTAGTTTCAGTGCTCTGTTAAAGATAGTCACTGGCGGCAACATGCATGGAGTAAAATGCTGTTGATGGCAGGGGACAGGTGCTGTTGTTGCCATGTGAGCCCAGCACCTTTGTCAGTACTGCAGAAGCTCATCCCCAGTCCAGAAGGAAGAGCGACAGAGCACCAGGAAGGGAGGAAGATCTGAAGGCATGCATTACAGGGGATTCAGCAAACCCAAGCTTTGGGAACCACCGGTGATCTTGATGATCCAGCACCAGGTGTCAGGAGATAAAAAAACCACCTGTGACACTCTATATGGTGAAGCTACAAAGGCTAAATGCATCCGCTACAGCTCTGACAATAAACACCCTTCTGCTGCAGGGGTATGCGGTGAAGGCGGGCATGCTGGCGGGCCGCGGCGAGCGCCTGCTCTTCATGGATGCGGATGGTGCCACCCGAGTCTCCGACGTGGAGAAGCTGGAAGCAGCGCTCGCCACAATCAGCGGCAAAGGCAAGCTGCAGCCCTCAACTGTGCACTGGTCAAAGCCCCAAAGCAGCACAGGGGATGTCGCTGCAATGTCCCACTGCCAGTGTGCATGGATGCTGAATATTCAGCTGGCTTATCCTTTAATGTTGTGTACTGTATATTGAGCATCTCTGGTTAGGATGTTTGGAATTCATACATACATGGCCGCATGGCTGCATGTTGGGACATGCAACATTCTTTGTGTCAAAGCTGCCATTCTGACACAATGTGGGGCCACGATCCTCCAATAAGGTGGCACAACTACAGAAGAAAATCATTCGCGTTGGGGTACCAAAACAAATCCCTCTATTGCACACTCCAGGGGCGGACAATGGGGAGGGGCCCCCGGTGAGGAGGGTGGACAGAGCGGGGGGCGCGGCGGTGGCGGTGGGTTCGCGCGCGCATCTGGAGGCGGTGGCCATATCGCGGCGTACCTGGTACCGCAACTTCCTCATGCATGGCTTCCACTTTGTGGTTCTCCTCGTCGCTGGCGGCGCCGTCAAGGACACCCAGTGTGGCTTCAAGGTGCCTCCTTTTCACTCCTGCAAATCGCTGGATCTGGTGCTTGATCTGCTTCACCTGACATCAAAGGCGAGGACGCAAAGAGATGCCTGGCTTGCTCTGTGGGGATCAATAAATGTACCCTCATTCAAGCAGCCGCAGTTCGTTGCCACAGAGCCCTGGACATTTGCTCTCTCTCCCTCGGGAGGATATTTAAGTTCAACAAGTGCATGCTGTTGCGGCGCGAACTGGCGTGACTTGCTTTCCTGGCAATGTTTCTAGGTATTCTTATGATGTGCATTGCACCAAGAGTGTATCAGAACGGGTGACTTGCACATGGCTCAACGAAAGACCGATGTTCTATTCATGTGGTGATGTTCCCTGCGTGCATGCGCGCAGCTGTTCACAAGAGGGGCGGCGCGGGCGCTCTACAGCAATCAGCATCTGCAGCGGTGGTGCTTCGATGTGGAGCTCATATTTCTGGCGCAGCGGCTGGGCATCCCCATTGTGGAAACCTCTGTGAACTGGACAGAAATTCCCGGTGCGCTCTGTTTTACCTACCAAATATGACAATGGCTGCTGAAATCTCTTGTCTACATTTGTGTGTGATTTTGACGATGGCCTAGTTTCTACTTCTGTTCTCAACACCACATGGGCTGGCAACCTTGGCTCCGCCTCGTTTGCAGAAGCAGAAGCAGACAGCCCGGCGGTTGCAACAGAGGCAACAGAAGGAGCGGGTTGGGCCATTCATATGCTGTAGGGACTATACTTGAATTACAGTACAAAACAAAAATTACAAGTATTTGTTCATGGTGCGCAGGATCCAAGGTGTCCATATCGTCGATAGTCCACATGACATGGGAGATGGCGGCCATCCTGATCGGCTACTCGTGGCTGGGGCTCTGGCATATAAACACCTCGGCGGGGATAGCGCAATAGGACAGAAGGCTTTCCTGAATGGCAGTTCTGCGCGGCCCAGCGGCCAGCTTGGTACCGCGAACAGTGTTGCAATGTGAAGAGACATGCGCCTTCTATTTTACTGTATAGAGAATTCCCGGTTCTCTGGGCCAGTAGATCCACCAAGACCTAGTCCTAGCTTAAGGCAGTGAGCTGACCTTAAAAGAGCAGACATGCTGCAAGCACTTATAAACATAGACAGCATGCATGTGTGTCTACAATTGGATATCATCTCTGACAAGTAGCTCTTGCCCAGGCACTGGGTAGATTTCCTCAATGGGGAAGCTGCAGCATGCATCATGCTGTTTTTGCAGCCAAGTTGCAAATCGGCCATGCAAAGGGGGCTCGCAGAGATCACTTGAATACGCCTTTAAAAATGCATATAACATCTGCGCAATGCCCTCTTGGCAATTCCTTCATGTCAGCTTTCGTGAAATGTGCGCCGTGCATGGTAAGATTGAGCCTGCATAGCACTGCAAGGGAAGCCATCCTTCACCACTGGTAGAAATCTGCAGACCCTGTTGGGCTGATGACACGCCCCGGAACCGATTGTTGCCAAAAAGCTCCAGCAGCACACAACTGCATAACTTCTACAGAAACCTATTAACACAGTCCGAACACGGTTGAATTCAGGACAGGAGCAGCTTGTGCCTCGCAAGGTAGAACAGGTAAGGAAATGCCCAGGACTAAAAGCGATGGTAGCTTAACATATATAACATTCAAACAAATCAGTCACATTGTGGGTTCTCACCCACCTTCTCTCGTGCCTTTTAGAGATACGTAACCGCTTTTCACAACCTTCGCGGGTTCCCAGCTATTGCAGCGACGATGTATCTCGCATTTTCTCGATAACATCAGACAGTTCTACACAAGGGCCCTGCGCTATGTGCACTGTTGCTCTTTCTGCAGAGAGTTGAGATTGCTTGATTGTGCTGCTCCAAAGCCAATTGTGAAGACATTCAGCGAGGGGCTGAAGCTATTATTGCTGTATTCGAAGGCTGTAACAATGTACATCAAGATGTATGGACAAGTGATGGTCTGCCGTTGCTGCCAGGCTCCCGCACGGCCACAGTCCTTCAGAAAGTGCATGTACGCATCCTGTAGAGCAATTGCACAGCATACATCTGCAGATATCGTGCATTAAAACCGAAAAACTTGCTGGTCTATTTCTGGCCTATGTTCTGGCCGAGGAATGGCCGACAAAGGAAAATATGGGCCATTCCCGGCCACACTTCGGCCAAATAGGCATTGGCCGAAGTCTGGCCGAAATAGGGGGTTTCGGCTGTTCCTCGCCCGTCCGATATATGCCCTATGATTCGTAGCCAGTTGGCAGCTCACCGGTTTTGCAAATGTTATAACAGCACTCATAAAACCCTCCAGGATCCCACATCATCAGGAAGGGACACGGAACAAAAATATCGGCTCGGCTCACTGCATGAACCAGCTGCCTGGTAGGTTCAAGGAGGGAAATCTGGAAATGACACCTGTCGCTCCGCCTGTTTTGGCTCCCGGGGTTGACGTTGTCCATGTGTGTCCCGCTGACATCATCAATCAGCAGGACAAAAGCCACCAAGGAAAAAGGAGCTCTTCTGCACTTTAGCATGACATAACTCAATTGCAGCTCACTCCTCCCAGCATTGCTGTAGACAGATCCGCACCTGGGCTCCTCAGCCAGGCCAGTACAGCCACGAGGCAGTGCGTGAAACAGAGAACTTTCTGATTACGTTTACATTGGAGCCTGTACTTCCTAGAGCTGCATCATGGCGGAGATGACCGCAGAGCAAGGCACAAAGACATTATGGATGGGAGACCTCGCCTACTGGATGGACGAGTCCTTCATTTACAGTATCTTTGTTGGTGCGCCCAGTGGATCTTGGCCTGCTATCATTGGTTTTGACAGCCGTTGTCTGTGCCTTCTTCATGCGGCCTATGCCTTGCCTTAAGACATTTTTTCCACAAGTAATGAACTGTGCGTGATGCATGCCCTGCGAGAAGCTAGCCCTGACCCCTTCGAGATCGTGGTAGTCATCTTGATGTACATCTTGCCAAAAACTCTCTTCTTGTGACTCAGGGTCGCTGCTGGATGCAGGCACTGGTAACCTGGTGAGCGTCAAAATCATCAGGAACAAGAATACAGCAGTGTCAGAGGGGTACGGATTTGTGGAATTCGCGACGCACGAGGCCGCAGAGCAAGTCCTGCGCACATTCAACGGCTGCCCCATTCCCAACACCGACCAGATTTTCCGCTTGAACTGGGCAGCCTTCGGAGTCGGCAAAGTTACAACCGACTGTAAGTTCCCACCTTTCTGTATCGTACACACGCTGGGGGGACAAGAATTGTGTGCCACCCATTGCGCGACCAGCCAAAGTCGCTGGCCTCCGTGAGCTATTTGCGGGCATCCCTTTGCTGCTATTACGGTCCTATCCGACTCAAAAGAGCTTTCTTGTCGATTGCTGGCTCCAAAAAGATCGCGCAAATTTGGTTGGCAGACACCTGTCGGCCATGCTGCATGCCCCCTTCAGTGCTCTGACTGCTGCCTTCCAATGCTGTGCAGCTGACTACTCCGTCTTCGTTGGCGACCTGGCCCCAGATGTGACGGATTACGCTCTCCAAGAACACTTCAGGCAGTTCTTTGCCTCTGTGCGCAGCGCAAAGGTGACCTGCATGCATTTCTAATTTACACTGAACTCCCTCATCCTTCCTGCTCTTTGGGTAGCAGGATCTGTAGACCATTTTCAATTGCTGTTCCCTTCTGGCTCTCATTGTGGGAAAGAATCATCTGCATGCCATTGAATGCAGGCTGCTGAGACCTGTTGCGTGGCGCTGTGCAGGTGATCACAGACCCCTTGACAGGGCGTTCGAAGGGATACGGATTCGTGCGCTTCGGCAATGAGGCGGAGAGGGATCGCTCGCTGACTGAGATGTCTGGCCACGTCATCAACAGCCGCCCCATCCGCGTCTCCATCGCCACCGCCAAGAAGAGCCAGACCGCCACCATGGTAAGCGCACTTGGATCAATTGCCAGTTGTGATGGCTGTCCCACTACTAGCATTCCTGGCTGAAGCTTCTGCATTGCTGTGATTCAAAAACCTGCTCCACAAAGGCCTGCAAACCTCTTGAGTGTGCTGCTTTTGGTGGCGCCAACTCTTGAGACACACCATGGACTTCGTTTCTATGTCGCGCACATCAGCCAAGCCACCAAAACAGTGTCAGAATTTTGATTTCGAAAATTTTCGTTTGCGCGCGCAGGGTGCCCCGGCGCCGGTGGCGTCGCAGCCGCACCCGTCGGACTACGACCCGAACAACACCACGCTCTTCATCGGCGGGCTCTCATCGGGAGTCTCCGAGGACGATCTGCGCGTGCTATTCGGCCGCTTTGGAGACATCGTGTATACCAAGATCCCGCCCGGCAAGGGCTGCGGCTTCGTGCAGTTCGTGCAGCGGCCCGCCGCTGAGTCCGCCATGGCGCAGATGCAGGCGCGCTGCAGCCCTTCCCTTTTTGTAATCTGCATTGTGTGACAATTCTATGTGGAGCTATTCTGTTGGCATGGCATGCACACTGCCATAGTTGCGGGCCAAGATTGCTGATGCCCGACTGCCAGGCGATGTTGGCCCTTGGAGTTGGCTGGTGCATGCCATGCCAGATGACTACGGAGACTTTTACTGAGTCTGAACCTCCAAATACCCACTTCATGTACACTTTCCGTGTGTGCTTGAGACTACTATCTTGATAGAACAGGGGATGCTGGAGATGAGATGTACTTGACTGCGGACACGCCTGACGGTTGCAGCTGTGGTTGAACAGGGTCAGATCCTGGGCGGGTCGACCATCCGCATCTCCTGGGGCCGCTCCAGCACTTCGCGTGCCGCCGTCAATGCGGCAGCCGCCGCAGCCGCGCCCTACCCAGGGGCGTTCCCTGCGGCCGGCGGCTACGGCGCAGCCGGCGCGGCCACCTACGGTGAGGCGCCACTGCATGTTTTGATCACCCCGAAAACAGCAGGTTGAGTTTGATTTTTTCAGCAAGGGGTTTCTGACCGTATTGAGTCAATGTGCGGCAGGAGGAGATGACCAGCGGATGGATGGTGTGACTGTTTGGATATTTCATGCAGCACTGATCAGCATTCGTATATTGCGCATGTATGCAGGGCCGTACATCAGTTGATCCAGTACTGCAATGCTTCGTAGTCTTGAAACTTACCGCATTCGCATCAGGTTTGTGGCTTACCATGAGACAAGCGTTCAAGCACAGGTCTGCATTGCACAGGAATCGGCGCTTTTGATGCAAATGGCTACGGCAGTTTTGGCGCTGCCCCGGCCGCAGCCACGGCGACCTCGGACCCGTACTCGGCGTACTATGCGGCTGCTGCCTCCCAGAACCCTGATGCCAACCTGTACCAGGTGCGCTGTGCAGCACCTAGCTTTATAACGGGAGCATACCTGTCAAGTGAGCAAGCGTCGTGCTGTATGTTGCATCCTAAAGGAAAAAGGCAGCTAAAGCTCAGGAGAAGAATATTGTTCACCTCATGATGTTGCTGTCCTGTGTGCCCTCTTCAGGTTATTCTGTGTCAGAATTGGTTGCAAAGGCTATTTCCCAATTCTCCTGGGTCTTGCAGGGAGGGCTTCCTGTGCAAATGGACTAGAACAAGAGGCATGTTCATTGTAAATAAGCTGACGGATTGGTGTGAATGCTTATGCAGGGCTTTGGTACGGGCGGCCTCGGCGGCTTGCCAGGGGCGGGATTCGGCGCGGGCGGCATGGGCCTGTCATCCAAGGAGAATGCTTTTGACCCTCTGGCACCCATCGACGTGGAGAAGCTCAACGCCGCCTTCATCAGCCGCCACCAGGCCGCGCTGCTGGGCAGCCACCTCAGAGCTTAGTCACCCCCGGCCGTGCGAATCCGCCCGGGTGGTGATGACTCGTCTGGGTCATGTGGCTTGCGCTGGGGGAGTGAAAGGCCAAGGGTGCATATGAGGCGTGCTCAGGCTCCTGGAGAAATATGATGGGCAAGCGAGAGATGCCGGCGGCTGCTGTGCTGCAAGAGAGTCTTTGTGTACGAGTGTTGTTACTGGCGGTGTCGTGCATCTTGCAGGGGCAGACAACAGGCAGAGGACCACAGAAAGCCCAGTCTGATTCACCCAATTTTTGGTTTGTTCTGAGCCCGACAGGGTCTGTGCAAATATGATGTTCATACAGAGGGTCGCATGAATGAGCTCCTCGGCAGCAAGAGTGTCTTGAGGGGCCTGCCCACTGGGGTGGGTGTCTGCGTGTACACCAGGGCATGCGATTTCAAATTCATCTTTGTGCTCGCTTTGGCAAGTGATAAATTATTGGACCGGCGGCCCAACGGCTGGCTGCAGAATAGGCTGATGGGACTGGCATGTGCACGTACGAATGTGCGATGAGAGCGCCCTTTTTCACAAATTCAAGTTTGCCACAGCTGGGTAGTAGGAGTAATTCGCTGCAGACAAAGCATTACTGGTTTTGTGCTGGGCATTTTCTCTGGGGAGGCATGCTTGCTAGGAAGCCCCCGCTCCCCATGCTTTGCTTGACAGGAGCCTTGGGTCATGTGTTTTGCACATTTCCCTGCCTCTGTTTGTTGCCGTGAGCATTTCAGCTTGAGCTTCTGGGATATTGATTCAGTGCTGCGCTACACAAGGGACAAAATCTCTCTTTTTTTTCTGCCCACAGATCTTCCTCTGTTAGTGCACTGGCCAAATGCTGGCCGGTGCAACTGGATTAATAACCATCTTGGGCTTGCATGTCAGTGACTGCTTTGATGCCCCCTGCTAGCAGTGGGCTTCTGCTTAGGGCAAATTTCTTTCTTTTTTGTGTCGCTGCAAGGACAATTCCTCTCACGCGTGGGTTGCAACTGGAAGGCTTCGTTAGAACTGAAATACAAGAACAATTTTCGCTGCCTTCCAATGTGGTACTCCCTTTTCAGTGGCAGCCCGTGTGCACCCCTATTTGGAGCTGTCTGATGCTGGGAGAGAAGCAGACTTGATGTCGAGGCAACAAGCCTTCTTACATCTTCAGCTGGACGCTGATTGTATGTGCTTAGAAGTACGCTTGAGACCACAAAATTTGCCGGGTTGCTTATGGGAGAAAACAGGGCCTGTGATACGGCCCCCCTGTCCTGAGATTTTGGGGAGCGGATTCTGCCGTGCATTCTTTGAGCAGTGCTTGGGGGTTTAGCACCTGCCACAACCCTGTGTCCTTTTCACGTGCCCCCTGGACCCTAGAGGGATTTGGGACGGGGGCGGTGTAGGAAGTGGTGGCATGTGCTGTAGACTGTAAGTTGCGCATGCAGAGATTGTCATGCATGACTAATATTTTGCTTGCATTGCCTTCTGCTCAGTCTGTGTCAGCAGGTCAGTGTGCAGTGTTCTCTAGAGCGCTGTTTGCAGAGAAACCCAATCTTGGTTGCACAGGGCTCTTTCTTGCTTTTGCTGGAAACAATCTGTGAGGTGGCGCTTGTTGTGTCCATAGGGGTCTCATATCCAGCATTTCTTGTGTCTGTTTTGCGCTGCCCCGGTTCGAAGCTGTGTAGGTACTATAAATGCGGTCTGCAATTCCGTTGTTCTTTCTTAGAAATCTGTGAGGTTAACCTGATGGCAATATGGCTGCTTACTAAGAGCCCAGCTGGCATGCGTTTGCTTTGCTGCAGACATCGCGTACTGGTCTGCACCTATACAGAGACCAATCCTAGATGTGCAGGTCTCTTTGCAGAGCCTTGAACCTCTGAGTGTTTCACAATGCGTTCAAGCTTTTGCTTTCAGACAATGTTTGTTGTTTTCCCACTGTCATTGCAGCATAGGCGCCTGTAGTGCAGAGTGCTTGGCTGTGCACATTGCAGATACTAATTGTTGAGCATTCATGCGTTCTGCTCCTGTGTTATCCCTCTGTAGACCTAGCCGCTGCTTTCTTCATGATCATGGCTGTAAACAGTATGCTTTATGGATTTGCTCATGTGCAGCTAGTAGCCTCGATCAAGGGCACCCACAATGCTGCATTGCAATTGAATGAAATCGCGGGTTTTGACCCAATGCATTCATATGATGCTGCAACATTGACTTCATTGCAGGCTGTACTGTGCAGCTTCCACTTGAACTATTGCTGGCAACTCTCACAGCTAACATTCTACGCATGCATATATATGCCTGCACTGACCAGCTGGAGTCTCGTGCACGGGCCTCGGCTCGAAGCCGGGTTCTCTGAGAGTCTGCACGCTGAGCCCGGGCTGAAAGCTCATAAGCTTTCGCCAGGAAGTGAGCTTCAGGGTGCCTTTCCGCACACCTTGCCTGGCTAGATGCGAAACGTGGCTTCACCACCTCACCTCATATCGTGCGGCAAATCTCCAAGCGAAGCCATTCATGCATGGTGAGCCAGATTTGGCTCCGGAAGGCTTGTCCCGAGTGGGTTCCGGAACGTTCCGGAACGTCCCCCTGTCGATTCCTGAATTCCGCATCCCCAAAGACTGAAGAATTTGGGAAAAACTTGATACGATTGGAATGCTGTTCAACGATCTGCTCATCATCGGACTGGCACGACAAGGCCAGTAGGATCTTGCCCCTCTCGGCCTCGATTCTGGTAGCCAGTTTCCAGGCAAGGCAGTCCGGACATAGTAGGAGTCCTAGCTCCTAGAAATAGAAGTTTAAATCGACACACAGCCCCGTACAGGTGATACGCGTGAGAGTGGCGATGTCACTTGCCCAACATCCTCCAATATCACAAGATGTTGCCAACTTAATCATAAGGTTTAACGAATACTTAGTACACATAAGCTGCTAGATGTAAGGTATTTACAAAGATTCATATAGTGCCATTTGAAAGCTCTTGATCGCTCTTGCTGTTCCGGAAGATCGCTGGATGGTGCCTTCTGGTGCATCTACATAATTGATCTTTCATTTGTTGTTGTCGCTAGGCATCATCCACAGCTAAAGGCATGCAATCGCCTTCGTAAAGACCGTTGAAGTCCCGTGGTCGTACTGCAAGCTTTGGTGATACCTCCAGGTGAGTTCCTCCCTGCATCGTACTGGCCTCACGTGCACCTTCTCTGCTTTCACAAGAGCAATGTCAGTATCAAAGTACTTCTGTCCTTTGTCCTGCATTCCACAGATCTTGCTGCTGAGGCTTGCGCGATAGGAGTGTTTCTGTGCCATTGCAGGCTGGGCCTGAGCCAGGATGTCCTAGGTGACAGAGACATCAGCACATGCTCAGCAGCGGAGGCAGTGGAAGAAAACCACATAGAGAGGCCATGGTGCGGTCGTTGAAGCTGCTGGCACTCTGCGCAGTGCTGGCAGTGTCGTTGTTTTGCCTGGCATCTGGCTGGCAGACAGCGGAGGATGGCACAGTAACTCGCACCACCTCCACCAGAGTGTCAATGCTGCGCCGAGCCAAGCAGGACAGCGGCAGCACAGAGCCACAGTCACCCCTCCTGCAGGTGTGCCCCCTGTGGACTTCATTGTAATGCGGGACACACAGTCTTACTTTGCAGGGGCGGAGTATTGGGGTAGGTATGGGCGTGCAGATACTGAGATATTTCATCTTGAGGGGAGGGGAGGGTATAGAGGGCATGACTATGCTCGCGGGCATGCTGCCTTGAGCTGCGACGAGCAGAATCTCGGGCTGCAGCAGAAATGCCTCATGTGAGTCTGCAGCGAACCTGCCTGGACGTGGTGATGACTACGCAGGAGTCGGTCCGCATGCTGTTGATCTGAGCAGGGCTCCTGCGCACCAAACAGGATGCAATGTCAGATGCAGTGATCCTCCAATATCCGGGACTTCAATCACCAGTTTTCAAGCTTGTCTTGTGCATGCCATCCCTACAATTGTCCAGCTCGTCTGGATGCCGGGGTCCAGAGGTGTGCATTACCACCAGCAACCCTTTGACGAAGGGGAATATGGGGGTTGTGGCAGGCGTGGGAGGGTTTCTGCCGCCACAAGCAGGAGTGCGGGCGCCACCCGCAGCCGCCCACCAAGGCTTATCTCATCAGCCTGCCCGCGGACGAGCCCAAGCGCGCTTACTCCCTCCAGCTGCTGACCGCTCTCGGCCTGGATGTCGAAGTCATCGACGGCATCAAGAGCGTGCAAGTGGGCGCGATCCGCTTGGCTTGCTGTGTGTTGTGATTTTCTGGGCCCCAAGGCCTCAGTGCCAATCTTTTGCATGATATGCAAAGCAGGGATGCTTGAAGCCAGTCCTGGCTTGGTCTGGATGACAAGAGATGGGAGATATTCAACCTGCGCCAGAGCGTGGCAATTCGAGTCCAGTGTCTCAGTTTTGCGGAATGCCGTTCATATATAAATGTGGCACGCTGTATGTTGCAACAATGTCTGCACTTATGGGCTGGTCGGGAGTGCTCTTCAATCAAAAGATCACTGTACAATTACCTTGCTGTGCTACGGCTTGTGAGAAGGTGAAGTACAGAGTATCACATAAAAGGGACTCAGTATGCCATGCAAGCATACGTTCAGTATCAGCGCCACTTCAACTCTGGTTTTTTGGGTTTGTGCATGTCTCTTCCTAACGCTGTGCTGCACCCTTATAGCCCGTACTGCTGAGGTGCCATGTGTGCTGATGTGCCGATTGTATCCTCGCGCGCAGCTGGGCAGCTTGGAGGAATTCACAGAGTGTGTGCCGGCTGGGTCGGCGGACGACTGTCAGTTTGGGCTGACGCAATCACACATGAACGTGTGGAAGGCACTCGCCACCAGCCAGCACCAGGCCGCCTGGGTCTTCGAGTGCGCTCCCTCTCTGGCACTGCCTTAAATACAAAGCCATATTTAGATGTAGTACTCCCGTTCAATCACCCAGGCAATGTTGGGATATCTTTGATAAGGAAATTATGGGAGACAGCTGCAAAAGTTGTCCAGCTGGGCGCTCCTTTCAAGTAGTGCGCTGTTTGTGAGGCGAGTTTTAGCAGGGCATTCAACACAGTGCAGCTTGACCTAAAGTAGGTGCAGCATAGGGGTTGGTTTGGACAGAGTTCAAGGTGGCCATTGCCAAGTCTGGCCAGCTGCAATAAAGCCAAGAGCACCGATGTCACCTGTCAGATAAATCAATGTAGGTGTCTTGCTGCAATGCAAGTTCTTGTAGTACTGATTGAAGCTTCAGGGTGCTGCAGAGTGTGGGCCGCTAAGCAACGTCATTCGCAAGGCAGAGAGCATGAAAAGCCGGCATGCATGTGCAGGGATGACGTGGTGTTTCATGACGATTTCCTGACGCTGTTCCCAAAGTACTGGGCGGCGGTGCCCCACAACTATGAGTACATCGCAGTGGGCATGATTCCCCGCCACTTCAACGTGTCCAAAGAGGCTGTCTACGGTGGGGTTCCCCTTCTTTTTGTTCCTTCTATTGAAGGGTGCTTTATTGAAGGATGTCCTGCCCTTGAATCGTGTCGGCAAATCGTTGTAGGCCAGAGCTGAGTGAAGGGAAGCAGTGAGAGACCCTCACGCGTTGGGAAGCCAGCAGTTGCACCTGACTATCATTCAGAGCTTGGTGATTCACCACTGCAGACACTTTGCTTATTGTTGACAGCTCTGGCCGGTGAAGCTCTTGTGCCCTCTGTCACAAAGCTGCTGCAGGACTAGCATGCACAGCAGCCAGGTCTTTGTGACTGCACGTGTGACTGCACCAGGGCAGTGAGTCTCTCATTGGCTTGCAAACGGGCTGGTTTAGCAAAGAGTTCATGAATGTGCACAGCGGGAGCGCATGACCCCAACTTTCAATTTCTCTGGTTGAGTGGGTAGTTCCATTTGAATACACATTTCAGTAGGTTGGACTGAGCTGAGTCATGCTTGTCGCATGCAGTGGCGCCCGAGGCGATGCCGTGGGGAACCCACGCTTACATAATCAACGCGAGGCAGGCCGAGCGCATGGCGCTGACGGCTGAGTTGATGGTGGCGCGGGCACGCCATCCCACGGACGACTTCCACACAACTGCCTGGCAGCTGGACGGCGAGGATATAAAGATTGACCACTACTTGAGCGTCTACTATTCCGACCTCACCCCCAAGAACGACCGCCGAAGGCGCGCACAGCTTTAACTCTGTATGCCTGGTTTGTTTGGAAGTTTCTAACTGGAAGGCCGCTGTGTGTGCTTCAGAGTCGAGACTTCTGCAGTGGACTCTAGAGAATCTGTACTAGAGATCCATTGCTGATCACTAGGTCAGAATCTTAGGTGTGCACCAGTTGGCTTTGGTGGCTCACATTCCATGCAGCCTGTTGCAGTATGCAACAGTATAGAAAATGTCGTTCCCTGCATAGGAGCTGCATTTGGAACATGGGCACTGCACAGGCAGTCAGTCTCTCAAGTGATGTTGCCGTGTTGATCAGACAAGTGAATTACCCAAGCTAGAAAGGGAGAGTGAGCGCATGGGTGTCTCTTGGGTGGATCAGGTGGGTGGTGTTTGACTCGCCGGCGGAGGAGCCGTTCCGTTACGGGAACGTCAGCTGGGCCCGTAATGGGGGCTGCCAGTGCAGCTGCGCCAACATGGCGGCATGTGCCGCGGAGGGCCGCGCACCTGCCTGGGGCATGGGATTAGTCGCGCAGCACACCTGCCGGGAGCAGGTCGACCGCGTGCCCGTCTGGCATCAGGTGCGCAGCGTTCTCTCCCACTTTGATTTGAACATGAGTTTGGGTTCGAGGGCACCTTGGACTCCTGAGGCCAAGACTACTGCTAGTTGAAACAATTAATGCAAGACGCATATGGGCACTGCGCGAGCACAGGTGGAATGGCAGATGCCCTTCTCCAAATGTAGCAGTGCTCAGATATTCCTTGCCTGCGGCAGCTAAGACAAGTTTAATGCAGTTTGCAGATCGGACTTCAGAGCATGGCTAGTAGAATCGGCACCCAATAGCTGTGACTGCAGGGTGCAGAGTCCATGCATAGCATGCATGATCTATTTTGCGCTGTTTGTGACGGGTTGCCCTGCAATGGTGGTTGCAGGAGATGGCGAGGCTGGAGGCTGCGGGCAAGGTGCAGCACTGCAGCGAGCTGAGGGCGTGCGGGAGCTTTGTGTGCGAGTACGAGACTCTGTACACGGACGACGGGGAGCCTATGGAAATAGAGGACTTGGAAGAGGAAGAGCAGGAGGGTGGGGACGAAAACAAGGAAGCCAGCTGAGAGGGTCAAGCAGTCCGCATGTTTGCAAATTGCAAAGTGCATAAGGACAATTGTTGTCATCATGAGGACATCAAAAGGACAATGTCATGCATAAAGACGTGATCAGCTGACTGCTGTGTGCAAAGCAACTGCACAGGCATCTGCACTGAGATATCTGATCGATCACTTGACATTTTGGGCAGCTGCGCCTTTGACAGAGCCTCAGTGAGACTTTTAACGAGCTCGTTGGCATGGATGTAGTGTGACACTGGCAGTGGGTACTATAGTAGTACTACGGCTGAACTGGGTGGTCCTTTCACAAATGATTTGAGCCACCTCTGGTACTTGGCAGCTAGAAATTGAAAGTAAACACATTGCTGATTCAAAAGTTGCTTGCATGGCATACAAAATTATCAACTGCAAATCTACTTATGCTGGCACGTGTCCGAACTGTCAATTGAGTTGCAACGGTCACCGTTTGCCGGCAACGGTTGCCATACCATATTTAGCCAGGGCTGAAGGAGGGGGTGGGAGAATCCTCACAGGTGCAGAGGGGGCCAGCGCCAGAACGTGGATATTATCTGTGCCCTTGGAGTGCCGCATATTGCAAGCAGCCACAAGAAATCAGAGGCTTACATTCTGTTTAGGCATGACGAGGGAGTTACTCTATCGATAATTCAACCAGCTGGGGATCAGCTGGAGTCCATGACCTGCTGCTCATGAAGTTTGCGGATGGTTCAGACGCCTGTTTTGAAGAAAGAGATGCTGAAGCAGTGTCGAAATCTTCGTGATGAAGGCACGAGCAAGTCGTCCTGCCCTGCCGAGTGAGGTTTGGGCCCTCATAGCAAGCAAGACTCCTCTGCAGTATTGGGCGAAAGCACAATGTGTTGCAAGGCATTCCGAAAGTTAATATGACAGATCTGTGTTGGATTCAGTAATTCTCCAAACGGTAGGCATGCCGGAGAGCTTTAAATTTATAAGGCGTGGGAGAACAGGTGCAGCTAAACTCTCAGCGTGGCCATAAAGACAGGAATGGCGGCCAAGTGGTTGGCTTTGCACTTTTTCGACATAGGAGTGCTTTCCATCTACCTCAATGTCAATGACGACAGTTCTGATGAACTGGAAAAGTCTGTGTCAGTCCCTGGCAGCATTCCTAAGCTGCCAAACCTGCTGCAGCTGATCAATTGCTGCCCGCCATTTTCCAGAGCTGAGTGCAGCAGCATCATAAATAAGTGGGTCAACGCCATCCTTTTTGAGCACTCTGCCAAGCTTCAAGTGCTGTCTTTGAGCATTGGAGCACTTGATCTGGCCCCGCCTATGCTCCAGCTCAACCACCTCCTGCTCAAGACCAGGGAGATGATATCTGATGAATGCTGGAGCAGCCTAAGCTCCCTGTCATGCCTGCAAACACTTCTGGTGGAGGGCTCAAGGTTGTGGGGCTCCGAGTTGTGGAAGGGTCAGGAGTATGTTGTGAACATGCGTGGCTGTGTGCAGCTGCAGAGTGTGTGCTTTGCCACCATGCTTCCTTTGTGGTCCGCGTTCCTGAGGCATGCTCCAATGCCATCAATTGCTCAGCCAAGCATGTGGTGAATAGGGCATCCTGCATGAAGCAGTGCCACATTGCTCACTTGCATGTGGATCACCTGTTTGAGTCTGTGGATTGGCCATACTACAGGATTCTGTTTGGTAACACATGGTACGGTGTCCCGCAGTCCCTCAATCTGACAACTTTGTCGCTGAGGGCACCAGCCGTGGGTACCCCAGAATGTCTGATGCTGGTGGATGGTGCCTTGCTTTCTGAGCTGAACACCCTGAGGGTCAAGTGCCAGACAGCTTGCTTGCGTATTGCAACTTCAGCAAAGTTGACTAGCCTGAGCATTGACAATGACAAGTCCCTATCCTTGCAATTTGAAGATCAGCAAGCCTTGTGCGCACAGCTGGAACAGTTTAGCTGTTTTGGCACATTGCATAAATGCAAAGGCGCTCCTGTGCTGGTAGCGAAGGGAACTATCAGAGCGTTTCCCAGGTGCCCAATGGTTCATTCGCATTTTTGATGTCAGTGACGAGATGGCCAGAGTCTTCTACTACCCAGCGGATGCTCTTCTGGATGATGTCAAGTGCAATTGCCGATGCTGTTCAGAATGCCTTTCCAGGGGTGACACAGCGTACCCATTTCCTGAAGAGGTGTAGATTTTTACAGGCACAGTGGGGTCCTTCTCGTCTCAGTAATCGGTATGAGCATTATGTAGAGCTTTGCAACAACCTTTCATTTCAGAGGTCATGTCATGTGCGGTGCAGAGTAGATCTTACTTATACAGAGGCCACCGTACATGCTGGCATGACTGGATGCAGTTACTAAGTGATGAGCCCACCATGGCATCTTAAGCTCTGCTAAGCTTTGGCCACTCGCAGTGGACTGTTTTTACCCTGATACCTTACTGTGATCATTAGCAAGTTACATGCCAATCAGTTGAATTTGCAGGCTGCAGGCATGTAGCTCTGTTCATCAAAGTCCATTGTTGCACTGCATAGTGCAACCTGCGCTCGATTCCAAATCTTGTAAAAGCCCTAAGGGTCGGTATTTGTGACGGGCACCGTGGTGACCCCTTTGCTATCAGTTTCTTCCTGCCGCTGATTCTGCTCTTGCTGCATGCACGTGTCTTTTCTACCCGCTATATCCTCTGTTACCTTCAGCTCGCCCAGATCAACCTCAGTGCCCCATGATTCTTCATCTTGCCCTGCACCTGTTTGACAAGTCCCCTGGTCAGACCCCCCGCATGCTGACGTCGCTTCAGCCCTGCTGACATCAGCCGCGCTTCCGCCCTCCTCCCCTTTGCTGACCTCACCCGATCGCTCCCCAGATTCGCTGTCCTCACCCTCGTCCTCAGAGCTGCCGTCCTCGCCAGAACCATCAGATTCGCTGGAAGCATCGTCTGACTCGCTGTCTTCTTCGCTGCTGCTGGGGCCGTCGCGCGGTGCAACCATGCCCTGCAGGGCGCTCACATAGCTATCCAGAGCGCTGAAGTGCTCCTTCTTGAAGCCGGATGCGGACAGCTTCACATCCAGTTTCTCCGCAGCTGCCGCTGTTGCTTCCTGCAGCAAGCCAGCACACCTTATCAGGCTTCCACATGAGGCAACGCAGAGAACGGACAGAAGGCCATGCATACCGCAACATGTCTGGATCTGCTCTGCAGTGTTCCGATTATACATGTAAAAAGCCCTTGAATAGCTGAACGACCACCTGACGACAACCTAGGGAAAGTTGCTTATCTGAAAAGGAGCCGCATCTTCCCCTAACGGAAAGCCCAAAGATCATGCTAAAGGCAATCCACGTCACTGCAGCAGCAGTACAGCACAGTACAGCACAGCATGCATTAAGGAGCCCGTTCAGCTCTGCTTTACTTGCTCCCTAACGGCCTCCCAACCTCAAATTCACCGATCTTCAAGTGCCTGCAGGAGTGCTATTCACGCCCACAAGGAGACCTGATCCACTTGATACTAACGACTGCACAAGGCCCGCGAAGGAACTGAAAGAATGGGGGCACGCCTTGAAGTCTGGGCGCAGGTAGGGCAGGGAGGCGTCCTGTTCGGAGACGTAGCCAAGTTTCTTGGTGAAGAAGCGGATGACGCAGTCGATGTCGCGATCAAACAGCTCCTCTGCATTGGCGTGGCTGGTTGACACCATCTGGGGAAAGTCTATCAGCGTCACACCGCCCTGCTCGTCCACCTGCATGGAAGGCAGAAACATTAGTCGGTGACCATTGCGCACATTGCCAATACTGGGCTGATTTTTACTGCCTGTAGGTAAGGGGAAATGCCTCTGCAACAAAATAACCAGCTTAAGAGATGCACATGACAGAACATAAACAAGAGCAGTAAAGTAAGGGATGCCATTCGAAGATTGAATACAGAAATAGCTGCAGGTGGATCTAGACCAGCAAGAGTCCAGATTGTCAGGGAGGGACAATCATATCAATCAATGCAGACGGCATATGTCACCATGTGTGAACCTGCTCATGTGCTGCAAGTTTAGCTATATGCCACCCCAGTCACAAGAAGAACGATTGCACAGCACTGGAGGAGGGTTGCATACCAGGATGTTGAATTCGTTAAAGTCGCAGTGGACGAGGCCCCGGGAGGCCAGGTCCCCAATCATGTCCATCAGCTGAAGATACACAGCCCCAGGATCCGCCAGTTTCACCTGAGCAGGCGCACATCTCTTGATCACCTGATTTTCAATTTAGGAAACATGCTTCGGCAAATAGGTACACCATGATCGGTGGGGGGTATGGCAGTTCCAGCACAGAAAGCGTCTAAGAGGAGCTCTCCAAGCACAACACCAAGTGATACGCTTGGAAAGCCCCCGCAAAAAGGTCTCTGTGCCAGAGCTGAACCTGCAGCCAACTTCTACAAGCAGCCTGCCACTGTCCCCATCTCTGCAAGAGAGAGGTCAACCAAAGAGATAAGCAGAGATGGTTGTAAGCGTCTTCGCAGTTCGAGCGGAAAGAACTACTGGAGGAAATCTCCAAGGCACCCATTTTCAGTGAGTGGTTCACAAATCCCCCGGAATGGCACTCTGTGCCCCCGCCCTCCAAGGTGTTGAAACTATACAACTGATACAAAACCCTTGGAGATCACGAGCGGCATGTGCGAGCATGTGCAGTCATCGTGTGTGCCGGGCAGCCCCATCTGTGCTAATGCTGCAATGTCCAAGGACGCCCCCCAAGCCAGCATGTACCACAAAGAGCCTGTCCCGGAGATGTGCAGGCATGTGGGAGCGGCATGGGTAGCATATGCGCGCACCTGCACGAGGGGCACTGCGTCAACGAGGGACATCAGGACGGCGTGGCGGTTGTGCTCGATCGCGCGCGGCACCGGGAAGCCGGCCGCTCCGAGAGCCTCCATGAACGCAAACTCCTTGGCCGCCGCCAGTCTCGACAGCCACAGCCAGCTGCGCGCAGGCAACACACACATATGCAAGTGCTATGGGGCATCTAGGTGATATTGACAAACCAGGACGCTAAGTGAGCACCAAAATTCCTGATCTGAGCCTGACACCGCAATCATTTGGAGTTCTGGGCACAAGTCAAAGTGATGTTGAAGCACATTATGCTGCAGAATTTCACAACCATTAAGCATGGGACAGCACTAGTGTGCATTCCTACATGACTAAGGATGCTTCTCTGCTGTCAACACCATGGTTGTAGTGTGACCCTTTCACTTTCACATTTCCAGAAAGGACTGCGTCGGCACCTGAAGGAGTTTCTGTGCTGCAGGTAGTCGCGCTTCTTCTTGACTGCCCGGAAGGAGGTACGCCCCAGGCGGTGCAGCTTCATCGCCAGCACCTCGCCATCAGCGTTCAGTACCTGCGCAGGCATAACAGCGTCGCTCTCCTTGTGATATTTTGCATGCATGCTTGCCAATTGGACTCTACTGCTGATTTTGCGTATAACATGCACCAATCCCCAGGGCACGATACATCATAGGACACGGGGCCATATCCTTGCTCCAGATGAGTGGCTCTGAACCTAGGTCTGGAAAAGCGGATATACAAGAATACGCCAATGGATTGCAGAAAATCCCACCCACTCTCATCTGCGGACAAAGTTCAGTCTCCTGCACCTCCTTGCTAGTGCCCACCATGCGTACATCACAACAGGGAGGAGGCAACCAACAACAGCGGCTGCACCAGGGAGGGGGCATGCCTCGAAAACATCGGACTCCTTGCCGACGCCGATCTGGCGGCCGACGGCGGTGATGGCGCCGCGCGCGACCAACGCTTTGAGCGCCAGGAAGTCGTAACCGAGGGGAGTCAGGCGGTAGCCGTCGTAGCGGCTGTTGTCATGGTGCACTAGCTTCTGTCGCAGCAGTGCCTTCAGGCAGCGCTCCACGCCCCCATGCCTGTGCAGGCGCCAGGCTCCCAGATCAGAGAACAAGGCTATCGCCCCCTGGCACCATTCTAGGCCAGACTAGCGTCTGGATGGCAAGACAAGCGAGATGGTCCTGCAACAGTCTCAATTGCGCATGCTTCCTTCGTCACAGTGATGTTTGCCAGTGTTACAACCAGGGTCAGAATGGGGCTACTCACTTGAGGCCTGCGATGCTGTCCACCAGAGGGACAGGGACGATATCGTGCTGCAATTCAACACAGAAACGTTGGTTGACATCTTCTCAACACTAAATGCACCCAGACTGCACTTCTTGGGTATGTATACTCACGTTCTTTTGGCCGATCTCGACGGCTTGCAGCGTTCTGCTTTCATCCCGCGATAAATATCGAAGAGCATTGACATCCAATTTCATTGTTAAAGCGTCCTGATCGCCAAATTGCCGGCTAAGGTTTCGGCGAGAGCCACCAAATAATTCTTCCTGCTCGGATATTAGTACTCGCGATCGCAATTGATGCTAAGCTTGCTACCACTGCAGTATTGCTGGGAAATCAAGCAAGATGTCAAGTTGCTTGCCGCCAGCCTTGGAAGTTTGTCTTTTGCCGAAAGAAGTCTAGGGCCACTACCCCTGTGCTAGCGTAGGGCTTGGGAGATTGAGGTAACAAACAGGGCAACCCCCTTAATTTAGTCACAAGGCCTTGCTAGGGCCAAATCCCTTGCGTTAGCAGAGGGTATGGGTGTCTGGCGTTATATTGAGGGTATCTCTCTTATTTAAATAACCTAGATCCATGCGGAAGTTCGAAAGTTCTCGCAGTGGAATGAATTTTCGAGGAAGAGATCTATGTTGCAAATTCATGGTGATGACGATGTATTGTGTGCGACAGTTCACGTGGATGTGTTGATCCTTGGACAAATAGTCGACGTCTGTACACTGTCGTAGTCGTTGGATTGAGCTCGTGCGTGTGAGCGTTCAGTAACGTGGGATATACCTCGGGTTGGTATAGTCATATATATCATTCTCAAGTTTTACAAGTATTCAGTTGCTCCGTATATAGGGGACCAAGCAAATGTCTGCGAAAGCATGGCATCGCATGCTTCTACTCCACCTCGTACAACTAGTGGAGCGTTAGTACTGTTTACTATGAGGGACTGAACTTCCAAAAGGTGCAGCCCCAGAGATACGCACGCTTGTATATCGCTTACAAGTGACCTTTTCTACTTGACCAGGCAATCCTGCTTCTGACATCGACAGCCAGGACTGCACCTTGCCTCTCACTATCCCAGAAGGATTTAATTGGTAGCTTTAAAGGCTTCAAGCTTCATCGCTCTGAGCAGAAGCAGTGCATGCGCAGGGCGGTGCATGGCATGTAAGGCTTGGCACCTGGCCCTGCTCGCGGCCTGCCTGCTGCACAGCACAGGGCTTGCGCAGAGGAGTTCGTCCGGGGGAACTGCCTCTTCGTCCCGTAGCGGGGGGTCCTTCCGGGCCACCGCACCGCCACCGCCGCGCGCCGGGTCCAGCAGCCGTGGGGAGGACAGCAACAGCGGCAGCGGCGGCTTTGTCACTACCTTGAGCGGCGGTATGTGCACACCTGCGCTTCTGATGTCACTCCCTGCACGCTCAGCTCTCCGCCTGTGAGCAGAGCCGCCTCTGTTTCCGCGGCAGCGCGCGCTGCAAGAACAAGTGCATTCCATCTGTTGGCCATCTGTTGGTACCAACGTTGCCGCCGCTTGCAGCCGCATGTAGTGTCTCATTTGATTTCAGTTGCATCAGAGTACCTGGCCCAGAAGCAGCCAAACTTGAGACTGTGGCAGAGGAGGGCCTCTGAAACCTGCAGCAAGAAGCACAATGCTTCAGGAATGCTGCGCAGCCCTAATTGACAGTGTCCGTGCATGATGGCGCAATTCCGTCTAGCTCAGAAGCTGACTGTGGACATGTCCCTGCAGGGTCGTCCTCCAGGAGTAGCAGTGGGGGGACCAACAGCAACAGCGGGGGGTCCGCATTTGGGACCCTCTCGGGCAGTTCATCGTCAGCTGCTTCTTCTTCTTATGGGTCCTCCAGCCGTGGAGGCAGCAGCCAGGACTCCTCCTTCCCAGGGGGAGGCCTGTCCACCAGTGGCAGCAGTAAATCCCAGGACACTACTAGCACTTTGAGCAGCGGCAGCTCACAGTCTGCGGGCACTACCACCACGAAGACATCGGCGTCCCCTAGCACGGGCACATCGGCCCTGACAGATGGCACAACTTCAACCACAACAGCAGCAACCACTTCTGCCGCCAAGCTTGTTGGCACAGTCACCAGTACAACCTCCACGTGAGGCACAGCTGTGTGGATGACACCCTCATGCCCAATGACGCTTTTCATACAGTGTTTTTGGTACACCTTGTGAGAAATATCCAGCACAAATTCCGTGCATGCGTGTGAAGAGGCAGCTTATGATCCTGCTGCCATGCAGGAATCCGCACACCCAAGCAACTGGTGAGTTTGCCAGTAAATTAATTACCATGTGTGGCTGCACTGGGCCAGGAGTGGATGTGGAGTCGGGGGTTTGACCAACTGCGGAGGTGGAAACTCCGATCCGGTGATGTATGGCTTTGCCGGCCGCGCCTTCAATTTCATGGGCGACTCCGGCAAGATCTACAACATCATCTCCACCCTTAACATCCAGGTGCGCACACCTGGCCGCACATGACTGCACATGCCTTCACAGAAGTCACTCACAGCTCGCCAAGGCATCTGCTTGGCATGCGGTTTGCTGGCTTGATTTGAGGGCAAGCAAGAACAGTTATAACGTAACAAATGCAGCTGGAAATGCTGAATGCTGACTCTTTGCTGTTGCAGGTGTCAATGAAGCTGAAGCTAGCACAGATGTGGGACCATAACGGCACAAACATGGAGGTGCGCTCACTCCCTGACATATTCGTGACAAAGACTGCTGCTTGAGGAACGCGTGCGCCCATGATTGTCAGAACTTTATGGATGGGAACGCACTGCAGTCTGCAGCAACGAGAATGCAGCAACGATGAGCATGGACTGCTTTTGGGCAGGCAATTGGATTCATGTACCGGAACTACAAGGTGCTGGTTTCGCTGGACGCTAAGGAGGACGTGGTCGGTGAGTACCCCTTAGTCACCCTAATTAGACAAAATGTCATCATTTTTCACAAGTAGTCAAATCGAAGCCGAGAAACATGGCAACAGCATAGACAGGATTGTTGTGCATTACTGTATGCAGCATTCTTGGTGAGCCAGCTTGCGGGTGCATGCTGCAGAGAGTATCAGGAAGCCATCTAGCGTGTGCCGACATGTGCTGGCATGTGTGCCCGCAGTGACGGCACAGGGGCGCACACTCAAGGTGAAGAACATGGCGAAGCACTACGCATGGCGGTTTGACGACGGTGCATATATTCAGACGACATGGGAGCGCTACAAGCCGGGCCTGGGCAACACCGTCACCATTGAGACCGGTGCGCTGCAAATCTGTATCTGACAATTTGACCCAATCTGACATATCTGACACCTTCTGACTCGTGAGAATCCACAGTATATAGCCTGCTCTTTCCATGCCTTCATGCCTGGTTGGCAGAGTGGAAAGGAGAGCCAACAAGGCGGACACAGGCCATTCCATTTTTCGAGCACTGTGGCGCGTAGTGATGGTTGCTTTTCAGGCTTGTTGGCTGTGCCACGGGATGTGTGGTCTACCATGCTGAACAACCCAAAAGGCAGACAACTTCATGCTGGGGACTGCAGCAAAGCATAGGACTTGATGGTTGCACTCCTGCTGTGCAGTACTGCTTGTAGTGCTCAGCTGAATTCCTTGTGTGTGCAGATGTGTTGAAGATGACCATCTGGCAGACGCCGGCCGGTATTGTGGACGAGGGTGGCATGATCCTGGGAGCCTGGCTCAACTTTGGGCTCAGCCTGGAAACGCCTCCGGCCAATGGCCTCATGCATGTGCGCGGCGCTGTTTATTTTTTGCCTGTCTTCAATCAATGACAAATGTCTGGAATGCCATGTGGCTTTGTAGAATGGGGACACAGTAGTGGCTCCAACTCAAGAGTGGGATCTCCAGTCCCTCGTGAAGCAAAGTGACCCACAAGCCGAACCTAGGAATGACCAAGTTGGCCGACTGGGGGGCAGTTTCGCTTGCGCTGTCTGGGGGAAAGCAGTGCCAAGAAACAGCTCGGCAGTTCGTTTGCAGGACCCTGTATGGCTTCAGCGTTGGCAGGCATACACGAAAGATTCAGTGGCAAGCTGACACGGCAAGTTGACATGGTTCCAGGGGATCGTGGGCGGGACTTATGACCGCTTCATAATGGGCGAGACGGCCGTCAGCGACCCAAAGAGCCAGCTCTACCTGCCTCCTGATGTGAGCACCTCCCTTGCGTAATATCTGCTTGTACAGTTCATAGATGAGCATCAAAGCGGAGTATTGCATGCAGCAAGGAGGACAGGTTTTGGTCCCGCGCAGATGGCCCTACAAGGGTGGCACTTATGCGATGTCTCTTTTACGATTTCATGGATGACACTGCTCGTGACATCTGCACTGCATAGTTAATGGTGCCGCAGATGACATCAGCGGCTTTGCTGAGGTGGATGTGTTTGGCAGGGGGCGTTCCACGGCCGGTACAAGGAGGAGGAATATGAGATGGCGGACCATTGGGACACCACCTTCAGGGCGAACCTGTTCGGGGTCCAAAACCCCTTTTCCCAGACGCAGCAGCAGGGGCGGTCAAATCTGGAGATCGACGCGCCTCAGGGGCCGTTCCCAGCTTTTGCCCGCGCATGCTTCCTCTGCGCGGCCACACCCTCTGGCCACACTTTCTGAAGCATTTTTTAAATCTTTTTTGGCACTGCCCTTCCTTCAGTGCTGTCTATTTTTAGCACTGTCACTGTGGAAGAAAGCCATACGCAGATGTGATGGATGCTTAGTTTCCAACCTCTTCATTCTTTCCCTGGATAGTCATGGGAAGCATGGGTGGCACATCCTGCAGCCGTGCAATTTGTCCTGCGGCAAAGGAAGTTATGTGGTTTCACTGATCTTTTGGTTCAGGCATATTTCGAAGTCTTGGTGAAGCATTGAATGCACCTTGGGGTCATTGCTGATCAGGCTGAGAATGCTGCATTTTTCCAAGTAGAATGCGGATCATGAGGCTTGATCAGCAGGCGTTGCACAAAGGCATTGAAGGCCATTGCTTCAAACCTTTTGCAACGGGACCTTTCTTGGTTGTTGGCACATCCTCAGGTTCATAACTGTATTATTGGGGTATGTGGGCCAGTGCAGAAGTTGGTGTTGTGCAGCTTCAGATTGGACATGTTTTACTCAAGCTGCTGCCATGTGTGTGGCCGCCAGCTGATAAAGGAAGTGAGTTTCCTTGACATTCTTGAGAATACCGTAGCACCGTGCATCTTGCCTTTCTTTACTGAGAGGGTGTGGTCGCTTATTTATTGGCAGTTCACCAGGCAAATTATGTGACAGGTTGATTGTTTGGTGACAGCAATGTTACTGTACATCTCGATTGGATTTGCCTTGTGCGCTGCTGCTAAATGATTGCCAATGACATTGACAAATTGCCATGTATTGGCAGAGTACTTCACTTCAATGCACGTTGTTCTGTTGGAGCTGCTTCTAAACTGATACTATCTAACTGATAGTATCAGGACGATTTTGAAGAACTTGCAGCCTGCATTTTAAGTGCCTGCGACTTGGCTGCACAGTACCTTGTAAGCATATTCAGGCTGCCAGCTGGATTTCTTAAGGCTGCCCCCTTTTTACATTGCTCTTGAGCCATGGCCAGGAATTGACTGCAATTAATTCTGTGAGCAGGCCACATGGCCACTCCAGCAGGATGTCACTGTTGGAAACCATTTGTGGCAGCTGCAGTGCATTTTGTGCACTTCCACTTGATGCAGTGATCAACAGTCATAGCATGGATTGTTCAACAAAAACCCCTCAGGCCATGGCAGCAAAGATGTGCACACTCCCATACTATTATCAGAAGGGCTGTGCTGGGAGTGACACTCAGGCAGAGCTGCCTGCAGCCTGCTATACTGAATTGCCCCAAGGGCATGCGCCCCACAATGCCAAGAAGCAGTACAATAGAATCTACCCGAAGCTAACACTGCCGAATGCATGCAAGGATCATCTGATGCTGCAGCAAAGAAATTTGCTGGTCAGCCAGCTGGCTGCAGCCAGCAGAGGTGAGTCTTGGAGAACCGTACAGAGCAAAACTACATGCAGAACCAGGCTCAATCCTTGGCACAAGACTCATATATGCGGACAGGGTTATCTGTCATGATTTGTTAAGCAGATCTGCAGGAGTTTTGCTATATCTCCGCACAGCAATCAGAGATGTAAAAACCTCCTTTTATTTAGACGTTTGCTGACTTACTTCATTAACCAGCTTTAAGAACCTTCAGTCGCTACAATACGTAAAAGAAACGAGATCAAGCCTGGGAGAGCTCCTGAACCAAGCAGCAGGCTCGAAACAGGCGTCATCCCGACTTTTTTTTACCGATCATATGAGGGTGCTGTCCACATGTTGCTGCTTGGTCATACACGCATCTTTACCAAGCAACAGGTGAGAAATTAGCAGGCACTGAAGTGTTGTATCGGGCTGTGCGCTTGAAGCTATTCAAGCCCTGTGCTCAACATCCTGGACCAGGGCTTTGGAACAGGGTTGATATCGAATATATTGAGGAGGGCTTTTGAGGGTTCCGCTAATCTTAGGGACAGAAAGGGGATTGCAGACGATCAAACTGATCAAAGCGATGACTGACAGAGCGCGTCCTGATGAATCATTGTGAAGTTCGAGCTGCTCTAAGAGGTCACCGACACCTCGGTTCAAGCAAATTCGCGATCTTCAAGCAGGATCAAGCACCACAAAGTCCTGGAATTCAGTGCTCACAGCCTAGAAGTAGGACTTTGAGAGGGATCCACGGAGAGTGTAGCAGCAGGAGGCTGAAGGGTCGGAGCAGTCTTTGGCAACGAACAGTGACCGGCAGCAAAGTAAAAGCCGGAGAATCAGTGAGCGGCAGTCCATAGGTGACTTCTATGTACTTTGACAGATCGCTAGCGCATCAGAAATCCCGCAGTGTTATTCTTGGGTGGAGAGTTGGTTCCGGAAGCGCATGGTGACCACTGCGGTGGGGATGGGCAACGTCAGCAGTGGCTGATGCCTCCTTCGTGCAGATACCACATTCGATGTGGCCCTCAGTAGCTGTTTCACAGCGTGGTCAGCCTCGTCAAGCTTGCTCAAGCTGAGGCGGTGACTTGAAAGTGCAAACGATCGGCCTTTTGTCACCGCTGCGGTTGAACGCACCGCGGAGACGTGGATAAAACTCTCGTTGCTAGGTGTTTCTTAGCGCTATTACGCAATTCCATCGCGGGTATAGCGCTAGGGTGCGGGTACACAAGCTGCAAAGCCGACTTCCTGCTGCTGAGCGAGCACGAGAGAGTTCTGTGTGATGCTCTGGGTCCCAGATAGCTGCACGAACACTCCAGCTGGTGTCATTCCTGAAGGACCAGGTCGATGTGACCATCTACATCAGGACTCAGCTCCTGTAAGCAGGGCAACGAACTCAAAGGCACTGCTGATCTGCTGCGCAGGAAGAGACCAGATGTCCAGCAGGGCCTGGCAGATAGGCCTGCTGGCGTTCTGCCTGCTGATAGCCACAGCCAATGGACAGAGCAGGGGGGAGGCAGCAGCCGGGGGTGGCACAATGGGAGGCGGTGGAGCTAGAGGGGGGTACAGGACCCCCCCAGCCCCCAGATACGGCAGCAGTGGCAGCAGTGACGACAGGGGCAGCACCGGCGGCTTTGTGACAACTCTCAGCGGAGGTGCGCGCATTCTCCACCTAATCTTTAGACTGCTCAGTGCATGCCGCACGCTCTGATCGAGCGCCCTTGATGCCAAACCTGCAAGCAGCCTTCTGAGCCCAGCTGCGCAGAAAGATCGCCACCGTCCGTGCCTGTCTCTCCTCCATAAATCAGCTCTGCCCTACACGGCGCACTGGAGTGCTCGGAAGTTCAGTCGATCGTCCACTAGATGAGGCAAGGTGTGACTTGAGTGAAACTTGTAGCTGAAGCCTGTGTCCATGCTTTGGCATGCAGGTGGCGCCACATCCGCAAGGGGCACCACTTCTGGAAGTGGAAGTGGCAGCGGCTTTGCAACCACTTCTGCTGGCCTGACATCCGGCGGCACCCGCGCCGGAACATTAGGTTCATCAGGTTCATCAGGTGAACTACTTCGCCGCCCAGCCTCGCCTGCATTGACTCAGAGGATCAAACAGCACCCAGGCGCCTTGTGCATGCCACCCTGAGTGGCTTGTGGCGCACTGTCCAAGCATAAACAGCTCTGCCAGATACTAGTTATCCGCACATTCATGTGTGACAGAGAAAATAGGTGCTGACCGGTCGGGGGCGTTGCCTTTTGCAGGCACATCAGGCGGCACATCGGGCGGCAGCTCGGGTGGGACGCTGGGAGGATCTTTCGGCGGCGTGTCTGGCGGGCAGGCCACGGGGAATTCTGGGTCCTTCAGCGCCGGCAACAGCGGGGGGTCCGGAAGCGCCGGAACCACCACCGGGGGGTCCACTTCCTCCTCGTCCTCAGGTACAGCCTCGGCACGTCTTCAAAGATTGCGCAGAGTTCACAATCTTTTCACTAAATTGGTTCCAGAAACTAAATGAGGAGGCTCCTTGGTTGCCATTACACAGTGGGGGTGTCACCAGAGTTGTCAGAGTCTCCGAGCACCTTGATAGCCTGCAAATTAACAAGCATCTCCGCTATGCTTCAAGACTGGAGCCCATTGCTGTTGAAGCCTCTTCATTTTCCTGGGAAAGGTCAGGAAGATGTGATTCTCAAGGCATCACATTGTATTGCGCAGGTACATTCTCTCAGACGCGGGGGTCCGGCACTGCCACCACCACTACGGGCACCACCGGGAGGGCTGACACCACCCCAGCCACGACCACCACCACCGCACCCGGGGGGACATCCGCTGTCATCTCTGGCGGCACTGCCACGTGCGTTCCCTCTCCCTCCCTTGAAGTCTTATCATGCTCTCTTCCATGCTACCAAGTGGGACTTTATGCCCTTGGTTTGAGAGAATCTTCTCCTCATGTGTGTGAGCTCCCGCTGGATTTCGTCATGCCAGATGCCCGGTGGATGGAGTACAAAGATTGTGCTCCTACTTGCAGTCGCCGACCCTCAGACTAGCAGCACACTGCCAGCAAGTGCACTCAACAACAAAAAATAATGCCTGTCGGTGAGCTCATGGCATTGCAATCGTGCTGCTGTCTTCAAGAAGGAGTTCTGACACGATTGGCGCCTGTGAAACAGTGCGGCGACGTGCGGAGTGGACGGCAACCCGGCATGCGCGGGCGGCAACTCCGATCCCGTAATGTACGGATTCGCGGGCCGCTCCTTCAACTTCATGGGCGAGGTCGGCAAGATCTACAGCATCATCTCCACGCAGACCCTGCAGGTGCGTGCTCAGGTTGCTTTGATTTTGAACTCTGGAAGGCTGCACTGTGGCCAGAGCTGTGTGCATCTCAATCTGAGCACGCAGCCCTGGCCGCGTGCTGAGAGTGAGATGCAGACATGACCCGTTGCTGTCCAGAGAAACTGAAGAGATAGTGGTGGATTCCTGAATCCAAATGGCTTTGGGTGTTGCTGCCCTGGGTGTTGCTGTTTTGTCTAGGGCTGTCAGGCACCAATTGCAGGAGAGTCAGTCCTATCATGAGGGCAGAGTGTCAAAGTCTTCAATATGAGCGCTGCGGCTGATGTGGCGGCTGGTGTGACTGGCGCAGGTGTCGATGAAGCTGAAGCTGGCCAAGATGTGGGACCATGAGGGCACCAACATGGAGGCCATCGCGTTCATGTACCGCACCTACAAGGTCCTCATCGCCCTCGATGACAACCAGGAAATGACCGGTGCGCGCCCCTTTCTTATCCCTTCGAACCCCCTGCAATGATCAGTCTGCTGGCCTGTGCATGCAAGACTTCAACGCCACAGTTTGATCCTGCAGGAGTATCCTCCTATTTATTTTCTGCCCATGCATTCACTCAGGCGAGCAAGGCGTATCTGGAAGTGATTTGAGGCGAGTCGAATGGGTTTGTTTGCTGCCTTGCTGCTTATCATGCCAGCGCTGCACAGCATGCATGCCCTTGTGCTGCTCGTGCTTTCCAGCAGGCTTTAAAAATGAAGATTGAGCATACCTGGTGTGCTGTCTGTTATGTCTGAAAATGGCGGCTGATTGGACTATGTTGTGTGTGCGCGCAGTGTCGCTGCAGGGCAAGGTGCTGAAGGAAAAGAAGACAGCGCAGCACCACGCATGGCGCTTTGAGAACGGCGCATACATCGAGACTGTGTGGGACAAGTACAAGCCTGGCCTGGGCAACACTGTCACCGTCACCACTGGTGAGTAATGCCTGCTACCTGCACCTGCCTGCACCTGCCCGCGCACTCCTCCTTCTTTCATGCTGTACTGTCAAAAGCATCATGACCTACTTATGGTAGTTTGCATTGGGCATGGCGGCCAGCTCATCCGGGATTTTCACATCCTCTCCCCTGCTTGCATGCCTCCTGAAGCGTCACTTTTGGAAGTTCCGGTGCTCCCAGTATTTATAGGCGTTGAGCTTATGTGCTGAGTGGGCTGATGTGTGCAGATGTGCTCCGGATGACCATCTGGCAGACACCTGCTGGCATTGTGGATGAGGGCGGCGTTGTGCTCCCCTCTTGGCTCAACTTTGGCATCACCCTCCTGGGACCCCCCGCCAATGGCATCATGCAGGTGAGACCCCTCTGCCGCTCTCCCACTTGTCTTATATAATGCACTGATTGCTGCAATCATATTCATGATTGTCCTCTCAGTGAGGATGCCCCCAGCTGTAAGGAATGCCGTTAGTATGGAAGCCACCTCTCAAAATGCAGATTCGATACCTATTTATAGTCTCTTTGAGGCTGTCTCTTAGCCAGGTCCTGTACAGCTGCCAAATGTCTTCTCTACAGAGTGCTGACTGGTGCATTGTTCTTATCTGCAGGGCATTGTGGGAGGAACCTATGACCGCTACTTGGAGGGCGAGTCTGCTGTCAGCAAGCCCGAGAGCCAGCTGTACCTCCCACCTGATGTAAGCAACCCTCATCCTTCCTCTTGCACGCTTATCCCTGCCCAGATCAGGTTTTTTGCCATGTCATGCCTTCATACCTAGCAGGCTTAGCCTCCTCTTGGAAGCATTTTCTGAGCAAGCCTGTCATTCTCTGCTACCAAGAGAATGCACTGCTTCCCGCCAGGAGTCATTTTGCACCCAAGAACACCACTGCTGACTTGTGCAATAGAGATTGCCAGAAATGTGTCCAATATGCAAGATTCAGAAGAATGTTGGGAGCAAGTAAGCTGACAGGCATGTGCCGGCATGTGTGCAGGACGCGTTCCACGGCAAGTTCAAGCAGGAGGAGTACGAGATGAAGGACTTCTGGGACACCAATTTCCCGGCCAACCTCTTCGGCATCAACTCACCCGAGATCAAGGAGCGCTCCAGCCTGGAGGATGACACCAATCAGGCGGTGTTCCCTGTCTTTGCGCGCGCATGCTTCCTCTGCGACCAGACACCCTCCGGCCAGAGCCACACCTTCTGAGGTGTTGCCTCTGCTGTTTTCGAACCTGCTTTTGATTTCCGCAAACGTAGCTCTCTTTGGAGAGCGTGTGCCTGCAACACTTTCCAGGCAGCCGCTCGTCTCACCATAGCAGTTTGCACAGAGCCAGGGAATGCCAGGGCTTTGTGACAATAAGTGAACTGGGATGGATGTGGTCATAATGCAGCAAGTCATAGCACCCGTGCATACTGTGATGTTTAGTACTAAACTAGTGCACTAGTGCTGAAGTCCAGTCCTGGAGAGACTTGTGGGTGTCTGCAAGTTGCTTTGCAATAGTAATGCAGTCGCGAGGGATGGCAGAATGTTCCCCATTACTGATGTGTGATTCCGACAGCGTGGGAAGTACATGGAATGAGAACGGCACACAGTGCCACCGATGAGTTGTACTTCCTTCTTTCAAGTCCAATAGGATGGCACTAGTCCATGGAGTAATAATAGCTTGGAGACTGGCAAGATGCTGACTGTCATGTGTCCTTTGGTGTACCATCACGGACTGTGGTGCAATTTGTTTGCAAGAATGGAAGATGGGAAGCTCGTGTCGGAGCAGTGACACCGAGGCTTTCAGTGACAGTGGTGTTCTTTGCATGCTTGCAAATGACAGTAGGATTTCATTAGCTGATGAAATGGATGTAAGTTCACCGTTTTGCCATCAATCATCCTGTGTCCATTGCACTTTTAATCGCACTGATTAACTAGCACCGACACTGCTGCATAGTGGCTGCATCACACCGCCGATCCCCTGGTCAAGGGGCCTCATATTCAACATCCAGCAAAATTTGTGATTATTGCTCACATTGCTCTGACACCCTAGCTCAAAAATCAGGTGTTCGTTATTGCTCTTCTGTTGCCAAAGATTACATGGTTTGTTGTTTTGCAGTATGTATGTGGCACATACTATGTGCTCAGGGAGCCAAGCTGTATAAGTAGCGCAGGTGCAGCGTCTAATCTGCTATGGGCACATGACTGGCTGTCACCCGAGTTGCGCATTTGAGTGGCCCCACGCCTGCTGGTGTCAAATGCTAATGGCTAATGGGACACCAGAAGCAGTACAGAATACTGTGACCCTCAGAGCACAGATGCACAGGTGCCCAGGATCACTCACTGGGGCAGGAACATTCTTGGCAAATCAAATAGGCCAACCTTTCCATCCTCGATAGAGTGCAGCCAGACTCTGAGAGCAGATGGAAAACACAGCAGCTCTATCACGTCGGTGGCCGCCTCTTCTGCAGTTTTTCTGAAGCTGCAACCCTGTGCAGTCATTCAAGTAAGCTTACTGTCCCAATTTTGACCAATTACAACTGTTGGTGCCTTCTCCGCCTGAAACCTCATCGGAAGGAGGCCGCATCGACACAGTGATCCTCACCGTGCTGGTTGTGCTTGTTGTCGAGCAGTACCGCTACCCATATTTGTGACTCCAGTAGACAAAAGGTAAGCCGCCGTGATGATGCTAATGCCATAAGTCACAGCGCAGATGATTTTCGACTTGCGATTGTCCTCATCGTCAGGGTGCCTTCGCAAGTGCGAAATGATATTGTTGAGGACGTTTTCCGACATATTGGACCCTTAAATGGGATGAAATATCCCTCTTTCAGCTTGCAAGTCCAACGATGGCCGGCAAGCAGTCCACTTGAACTGTCCCGTGTAAACGTCCAAATTCTGTCGTTTCCCAATCCAAAGCGTCAAGGGGTCACCTACCCTCAAAACTGGACTCAAAACCCCGAGTGAAAAATGTTTTGGTAGCTTTTCATTGTATCATCGCATCTCATAGTCACTGGCAGCCTTTGAGGATGGTGTTGCACGTTCCTTCAATTGGGGTTGACCCTGCAGAATAGCATATATGTCTGTCCACTTCTTGTGCACTGCTGCCACTGAATTCATCGAAGCACAGAGAGCCCCACACATAGATAACAATAAAAGGGCCCATGCAAACCCACCTGAGGAGCCTCTGCATTCCCCTGGGCCCATGTTATGGGCTGTGCGCATATCTCACTGCCGCAGCTGGTCATGCGCATGTAGTGCATGCCATCATTATAATCATACCTAGCACTGCTTTTGGCAATAGATATTGCAGACATTTTACATGCCGTGCTATAAATGTGGAGTCAGTTTGGCGGCATACATTCCCTGTCCTGTACAAAAGTTGAGTGTCCTCTCACAGAACAATGCATGCAACAGAACTCCTCGATACAAGCAGCCAAAGCTCGGCCAGCAAGAGCCACTCAACGCTTTCAACAAGAGGCAGCGTCAAATCAAATAGTGAAACGACTGCCGGACAGTAAAAGCAACGGGTCTGTTCAAGAATGTGCACATGCAGTTTTCTTTTCACAGCTGTCAGGAGTCATGTCATTAAATCCGTCTTTGCTGCCAACAAAGATATTTCATACTTGGCACAGAAAGTGCAAGAATTCAGCAGTGTGGAGCTACTTGCAGCTGCTAGTGCAAGCGGCTCTGCTGTGCTCACCCTGCCTCAACCCGGCTCCAGTTTTGCAGTCACACACTTCAACCCACCCCTCCCCACTGCCATGGACAGCTGCACTGTGCTCTGTCCAGTTCCCCGCAAAACTGTGGAAGAACAGCCAACAAAGATGTGCCTCCCTGCTGGCCTGTGCTGCTACAAGACTGCCTGCTGCTGCGGACCTCTGTCTCCCTGCACCCCTCTCCACCTGGCAAGTGTGTCTGCGTGCTGAGGCACAGGTACAGGGGCGCTTGACCAGCCCAGTAATCTGTGCTGCCTTCTAAGCGCTGGCAGCAGTGTGGCGGCTGCGGAGCAGCTCGGCGCATCACTTGGCGGGCGTCGACCGAAGCCTGGTGCGGCGCGGGCTTGCGGGCGGCGCGGGGGTTTTCGCCGCTGCAGGGGTCTTGGGAGCCCCCGGGGTTTTGGGCGGCCGGCCAGGCCCCTGTATACCAAATAGAAGTTTGTCAGGATGTGTGGGCAAGGAGCTGTCACAAGCTTATGTGGACTTTGACTCAGCTGCACAAATCTGTAGCTACTGAGCAGCTGCAGCTTGCAACAGAAGCTGCGTTCCTACTTCCTGAGCAACAGTGAAGGAACAGACCACTCACTTTCGTCGCACCCAACGTAATTCAAATTGTATAGAGCAACAGATCTTGTGCTGATGAAGCTTTCTCCTCACGACTGCAAGCATTCGAGTGCACGCAAGCTGAGTCACTGATGCAGGGTGTTGCAACTGCTTGCGCACCCGCTTTATGACTGCTTCTACTACTGGTGTAGCAACGTCATTCGCAATCGCAGCAACCTCTTTCTTGACGCTCTTCACAGACACTGGAGTTTTAGGCTCCTTCTCCTGCAACATTTCAGAGGACTTGCTTTCATGCAAGCTAAGGAACAGAGTGATGCAAAACAACTAGCACATACTATTACTTTGGTCCTGCTGAAAGATAATAGTCTTCTTTAAATAAATAAAGCATGGAATGGAGTCTCAAATTTTTGAAGTAACAACGTCAGCAACACATCTGGAGCATTCTTCCCACAGTAAGACAAGCGCTGCAGAAGGTATATTTGCGAGAAAACATGGGCAAATGAATCAGAATTAATCTGCAGCGTTGCAGCAGACTCTGAGGGTGGGCCTCACCTTCTCAGCTGGTTTTGCAGTTTTTGGGGTACCATAGCCTGTTGGAGACGCTAAATCGTCGGGGCTCCACCTTGCAACTGACTTTCGCGACCTATACATCATCAAGTATCTTGAGTCTGCTGCAATTTGGACATGGGTCCGTGTACGCCGAAACATCCGTCCCTTCCATGAGAAGAAAATCTGCTGCGCACCTGGTAGATCTCCTGACTGTCTGGCCGTCTATGCTGGTCACGTACTCTGTGCCCCCCGGTCCTGACCCTGCAATCTTCTTCCTTCTGAGCACGTAGAGTGTAACGACAGTGATGGCGACCACTATCAGACCAAGCACTGCAGGAAGGAGAACATCCTTCTCAACGGATAAGTAAGCCTTGAGAGCCATGAAGCCAGCCCAAAACGCGGTAATCTAGCCCACTTCCGCACAATTTTAAGTCATTTCAACAGCAGCGCTACGAAATTGAGCCGTAGGGGAGAGGAAACCCCGCGACCAAACGGTCAGAAGGTTTTGTGAGTCACTGAGGGGTCGCTGGAGGGGTCGGTATTCCAGCAATGGCTTGAAGGTCAACTGCTGCAACAATTCACACATTGGTTTTTGAATTGAGATGCAGGAATACACGTGAGAAGCTCTAAAGCAACGTCGAACGCCTGGGCAACAGTGAAGAACAAATCTGACACCGATTGGAAGTGGCATGTTGATGCCGAAGAAGATATCTAAGCCTTATCGAAGCTTTTGCATTAATATTGAGTTTTCTGGTCGGCTTGACTGATCAAGATCGGGCTACATATACAATTTCAGGCGCACTCCAAAACAACCGAGACTGCATCTGCATCAATGCTGCAACAAGAAAATGATTTCTCTAGCAAGATTGACGGATTGGATAGACGATCTGCAAAGAACATTAACTGATGTCAGATTGAGTAGAGCTAATTGAGACGTGCCAGCCTATGTCAAGCTTCTCCAACGAATGGATCTGAGGTGGCGAGCTTTGCTAGCACTGACAGCGCTGAAGCTGGTTCTGCTACCGTCATATCGTTCCACGGATTTTGAAGTGCACAGGAACTGGCTTGCTATCACCAACAGCTTGCCCCTCTCGCAATGGTGAGCTGCCTTGACTTGCTGCTTCTTCACCGGTCCAGGACTCCTGCTGAGCCCGAACGCCACCAACTTTCCCTGATTCCTATGCGCGTGGCTTACTTATATACCTTGTGTAATAATGCAGGTACAAAGAGGCAACTTCGGAGTGGACATTGGATTACCCGCCCCTGTTCTCATGGTTTGAGTGGGGCCTATCACATGCGGCATACCTATTCGACCCAGCCATGCTAGATGTCTCCAATCTCAATCACGCCAGCCCCAAAACAGTACTCTTCCAGGTGGGGTCAGGGCCTGAAGGCGTCAGGCCATGATAGATGCAGTGACAATCTCCACCTGTGCAGTGTTCATGGCAATCAATAATTAATGCTAGTGATTTCTGACTCCTGCAGCGTATAAGCGTCATATTCACAGACACAGTGCTGTATGGAGCAGCCTGGTTTGGCACAAGGAAGTACAAAGAGCCACAGCGCACTGTAGCATTTCTGCTTCTGGTTGCCAATGCAGGCTTGCTGCTAGTGGATCACATTCACTTCCAGTACAATGGATTCTTGTTGGGTAAGCCCCATTCATGCTTTGTCTGAAGCGTACTGTCAGCAGATCACTCCAAGAGTCACACAGACAAGCAAATGTGGCTGATTAGGAAGCCAGAAATCGAGCAGCAGCGCAAGATGGCATTAAAAGCGGCATGAGAAAGCCGCGTGCAATTGTTACCATAAAGAATGACAGCTCATTCATGTGCTCATTCATGTGCTCAGTTGATTTTTAAAAACCTCACAGGGCTGGTGTGCAAATACTTGGATTTACTTTACTGCAGTGTGGACATGCATCTATATTCTGTGCTTGCTGTGAGCTGTCAGTACTTCATCGCTGCTGGCCAAAAGCAGGGTGTAGCAATCTTTCAATAATAGTGTTGACGAGAGGTTGATATTCCAACAATGAAGTCACTGTGGGATGTGGTGATCAGGGATCCTTCTTTGGTCCATGGCGCTGATTCAAGAGGGGCACGACCTGCTCGGAGGCTTGCTGTTTGCAGTACTTCTGAACATGAAGCACTTGTTTGCCTGCTTGGGCCCCTTGTACTTTGTCTACCTACTGCGCCATTACTGCAGGTGCTAAATCTGCCTTGCTAAATAAACGTGCTGCTGCTGCATGTACATACTAAAGATCAAGACGAGCAGATTCTATACTTTCTTCATTGTGACGGCATGCTGTGCCTGCAGAGGGAAGCAGGCAGTGTCCAGGTTTCTGATGCTGGGCGCTGTTGTTGCAGCTGTTTTTGCGATTTCCTTCGGGCCCTTCATCTTGGCAGGCCAGTTGCAGCAGGTCTGCACATGCTCCTGTCCCTGTGTGCAGTTGTGTATAACATTTGCTATTGAATCGCTTTGCCCAGCCATGTTTGAGGCTGTTTGCCACGTCCCATCAACCTTTCAGTCCCAGAAAATCCAGTCTGAGTTGGGCGGAGTCAGCCACAAGAGAGAGGCATGTACGTCAGTGGTGATGTGCATTCATGCAGGTACTGGGCCGGCTCTTTCCCTTTGACAGAGGCCTCATGCATGCCTACTGGGCCGCCAATCTATGGGCTTTGTATGCTGCTGCAGACAGGGCACTGGCTGTACTGCTGCCGCGCTTCGGCTTCCCTGTCGAGAAAACAGCCAGCCTCATGACTGGTGTGACCCTCTTATGCTGCCTGCTATTGGATCTCTGTTGTGTTGCTGTCATTTATTCTTTGTCCTTTGAGGCTGCAATGAGTCTGTCAATGAGCTGCAGGTGGAGTGACCGGTACTTTAATAACTTGGATGTCCATGTGATTTTACTTTCTGCTGTGTGGTAGATGAGCTTTGCATTGGCAGGTCCAAGTGGCAAGTCGCATTTGGGCTTTTGGACAGTGCATGGGGTGCCCTGGCTGATAGATAAATGAAAAATCACTGGCTGTGGTTTCCTGCACCTCATGCTCATGAGTGATGGCCCCTATTCATGATGCAGGTGGCTTGGTTCAGGTCAGCAGCTTTGCAGTGCTGCCCAATGTCACTGCAGGGACCACTCTCATTGTGGTCCTGTTTACAATGGCCCCAATGCTTGTCTGCGTTTGGAGGAACCCAAAGCCAGAGGCATTTGCTGGTGCTGCTGCCTACGCGTGTATGTGCAGGTAATCCATCTAACACTGCACTCACTTCTGCTTCTCCCTGAGCTCTTTAATTCACTGAAACGTGCAATAGGATCCCTGACTGGAGATGCCTCTCTCTCATTTTGAATGTCAGACTTCTGCTGGCTAGGAGCTCTGCACTGACTCTCTCAGACTTGCATGTGCTGAACTTTGCATGTGCCATGTGTCTGCAGTTTCATGGCGGGCTACCACGTCCATGAAAAAGCGATTCTGATGGTCATCCTGCCGCTCACGCTGGGTGCTGTCAACAGCAGGGCAGCTGCACGCAGCTTCCTCATGCTCAGCATGACAGGGCACTATGCCCTGCTGCCGCTGCTTTTCACCAAGAACGAATATCCTCTGAAGGTGAGCCCTCCCTTTCACCCTCCCTGCCAACCTGGGGTCTTGTTGTGCTGCCCCACCCTGTTTGCAAGAGAGAAGCCTACGATATTGTTTGCCTTGAACACAGTCTTAAAGCCAGAATGCATTGCTCGGAGGACTTTCTTTGAGGCATGGGTAGCGCTGATCAGCCTGGTTGGTTTGTGTGTGCAGATGCTGATCCTTGTCATATCATCGCTGGCGAGCTGTGCACTGTTGCGTAAATGTGGGCAGGATCCTGTGAGGGAAGATGGAGTCTCTAAAAAGTCGACAGTTGGCGACCCAGGGCTGAGGCGCAGCTTAATCCGCCTCTTGGGAGGGCTGAATTGTGTATATCTGTTGGGCTTGGTGGGTGTGGAGTTGCTGAGTGTGGCCGTTTGCCCCTTGTTACTGCCAAGGTTGCCCTTTTTGCCGTTAATGTTGAGGTCAGTGTACTGCGCGGCTGGGTTGACGAGGGACTGGCAATTTCTTTACTGGCAGGTGCAGCATACGGGATGATGCTTGCTTCCTCTTGAAATTGTGATCACTGCAAGAGATTCAACGCCTCTCTTGGCACCACCTTTTCCGCACCATTGCTACCGTTAAGTGTACTGTGGGTTTGAATTATGCATTCAATGCAAATAGCAACAAATATGCAGTGCGTAGTAGTAGCCCAAAATGAGTAGTGCATATAAAGTCATGCGAATGGGTCTGCACCATCAAAAGCTATCATAGATGATCCGCCAAGTTGGCGACGCCAAGAAGGACAAGTCCCAACCAACCACTGGATGCAGAGTGTGCTGGACACATTGGCCCACATTCAATGGCAGCTTGCCGGACATTGGCAGATTTGCACGTCATCATGTGGTTGTATCATGATGGAAACTTATCTTGACTCGCGCTTTCCCCGGGCCCGGGGAGCTCCCCTCGAGGGGCCCCTCCTGGAAACCCACTAGAGAAGAGAGCAGGTGATTTGAAATTTTTTATCAAGGTGTCAGGGAGATCATCAAGACTCAAAAGCACTCCTGTTCAACGAATGAACCCCCGAAAAAAAAACAAGAAAAGACTTTTCACATGACAGGCTTGAATTCGCATCTCTTGTTCGCCACTCCGAGGGGGGATTGGACTTCGTACAGCTTCCGCTCTCCTCTCTCAGCCTGATAGGATCAACCGCACCCCTACATCAGAAGACGGAATGTGTTTTCTTTGTTTGTATTTATTTGACGGCGCAAATGTTATCAACTGCTTCTGCTGTGCAGAGAGGGCATCATACTTTCATTAGATAATACGCTTGCTGCTTTCCCACTCCCTGCTATCCTGGGATCTCCTTACGTTCAACCCTGTTTGCAACAAAGAGGCCTGTGATATTTTGTGTCTTGAACACATCATTAAAAATCTAGACCATGTCGGGGTGTCAGGTAACAGTGAAGGCTTCAAATCACAGGATCGCAATTTGTCTTCTCTGAATGAATGTCACTGGTCGTTCCAATGCATTTTCTCCTGTCGAAGTTTGGTTTCGTACGGTAACCGCAAATTCAACAAATCAGGACCCTTGAAATACAGGGATTCAACAGAGGGTTTGCTTTAAGCAAATGACATGATGTGATATGCAGGTGTTTGTGCAGCACTACATGACAATGCACACACACCAGGGACCGTTGTTGAGCTCCACCCAATCGCAGTCATTATACTTGTGCATTCAGACTCATTGCCAATCGGCAGTCGGAATTGCATAATCCTAATTAGTAATTTATATATTCAATTCTATCAAACTTTAAAGTTTTTCATATAGTAATAGTCTACTATGATACCAGATGCCGAGCATCTTGTATTCATCAAATCAAGCTCAATTTTTCTTTTGTCCGGGTGCTGCCGCAGTGCGGCACTGTGCGGCACGGAGCGATAATAATGGATTTTGCTGGCCTTCGTGGTGCCAAGACCGTCTGTGACAGGGCTTGTCCACACTCAAGCCAAGACTCCCATTAGTAGCGCTGGAGTCCAGAGCAGACCTGCTCCATTGCTGAGGTGTACAGTACATGCAGAGTGTCGTCTTCACCACATGACCGGTTCCAACATGCATGTGTACATGTTGCAAGCGATGTCTTCAGATGCCATAGATTGCCATCCCTGATAGCCATGCTGCAGCAAAAAATGGATATCGCGACCCACAACTCTGAGGACATCGTCCCAATTTTCTTAAACACGCTAGAGGCTACAGGAACAGCGCAGACAACCTCACGCAGACTGTGCCATCATTCTAGACACGCTACGCATGGTATCTGAGGCCAACACTCCCAGAGCCACAGTGGCTGCTGCCCTCCCAACACACCCTACACTGCCAACTGCGCTGCCCCTCTACCCCTGAGCAAATCGGCATGTCCACTCTGCAGCCTGCTTGTCGTGGGCCTCTCTGTCGGTCAGGTACTGCTGGGCAATGCTGCCCACCAAAGGATCCTCTGCACCACACACAATGTCAGGTCAATTCATGGTGCACCCAGGAACATCACAATAGCAATGACTTGAATAAGAGCACAAGGAGATTGGCCATGACAGGCCAAAATGGATTTGCAGAGACAGTGCCACTGGCTCATGCCACACTGAAGCAATTGCCATTCCCAAAAGCACAAGTGCAACCTGTGCTTGTTGGCAGCTGGCACATATGCGAAGCCATGCGTAAAGGGCCGACAAGTAGATGCCAATGCTTGGATGCTTCAACAGATGCGGCAGGGCACATACAGTGGTCTACGCAGCAATGCACTGGCATTCACATGTTGCTGTGATTCACACCAGCATGGGAGCAATCAGCTTGAAGTCCAGGGCCTTACGGGGATTTGGATCGGTGAGGAGGGAGCAGACGGACAGCAGCACTTTGCTGACAGTAAGCGCCGGGCTCCACTGGTCCTTCAGAATGTCAAGGCAAATCTGGCCGTTGCTATTGATGTTGCAGTGATAGATGCGCGTCCGGAACACAACCTGCGCCATGCATGCATGGACATCAGACCTGTGGTGACGAGCTTGCACAGGGCACATTGCAGGCAAATGGTTGCTGTCTTGTAAAAGACATTGCACATGTACATATGCTGTAGGAGTACGGCTGCATGCACCAATCCTTTCCATAATGTTGCCTGCACATCAATATGCAACCTGTGATAAATGACATGCAAATGGATGACTCATTGAGCATCGATACCTTTGGAGGTTTGAAAGGATAGTCCATGGGGAATTGGATATCAAGGAAGAAAACTCCTCCTTGATATGGTGAGCCTGCAGGGACACCAGTCTCAGTTGAGAGCACACCCACATGTCAATGTGCGAACCTGCAATTATCAGAGCTCAACAGACATGTACATCGTTGAAATTGGCAAGCTCTTCTCTGCATGCAGTCCACATCCACCGAATTGTTGCTTGACTGTTCTACAAACAGCTCACATCAGGAGTAGTTCCTGGCGTCACCCAGAACAGCACATGCTGTGACAAGCTCGGATGGATCGCAACTCACTTCCCGGTCCAAGAATGGTGGAGACCCATTCGTAGATGTTGTCGCCTTTGGGGCCTGCTGAGCAGTTGCTGGGAGGGTCCAGGGAAATCTCAGCCAACTCTTTCTGGATGCGCTTGGCAGCAGATGAAAGGCCAGCTCCTTTGGATTTGGATGTCATCTAGCCACCGTCTATCTAATTGGCGGAAAGTTGACCGACAACGCCTGGAATACCCACAGTGAGGGTGATTGGGATGTGCACCTTCTTAGTCTCGAAGACACTGGTCGCACACGCTTGCAAATCGGTTAGATGGATTATTTTCCGGGACTTGGACTCAAATACAGCAACCAGAACAGACAGAAATTTAAAGGGACTGGGTTCCATCAAAGCTTGGGCAACCCAGGGGTGGATGACTCATGTTCAGTACCCTCTCAGGGGTGAGCCCTACAGGGGCTTGAAGGGAATAGATTGTTGTGTGATTGTTTGATTGTCACAGACAATTTGTCTGCAGCGCTCATCAGAATGGTGCCAGGAGATGGAGGCATGCCATGGGGTCCAAAATTCCTTCTGTACAGTGCAGCCTGTTTTGCAATGTCACAACGGTTGTCTCCTTGGAGTCTTGATCAATCATCAATCATGATGCGCATGGCGCATAGATCATGCATGATCGTGCACGTGCACGTGCTGGCATGAAGAGACACACGCCGTGACACCGGCGGTATCATACAATGATTAGAGAAAGAGGTATGCAGACAATGATTGTACTACATAATATGACTCAATCGAAATTCATTCATGATCACAGCGACTGACCAATGACGCCGCGTGCATGCGGCATCGGATGCGGTATGGCATGAGGCATATGTTGCCGCGGCGTCAGCAGACTGCAGTGACTCACTCAGGAGTGCTGCCACGGGCGGCTGCTAGCAGACGCTTCATTGTAGCTATCATCATGATAGCTACACCGTACTATAGGATGCTCAGTCTGACAGAGCTGCTCAGCAATAATGCTAGTGATGTTTATTGCTCATTGTTACTACCAGTGGTGGTGCCAGCAACATCTGAGAGTCACTGGCATGAGATTCAGAGGCTCATGAGCTGTGGGCTCTGATCGGCATAAGCCACAGAACCTCTTTTATAGCTGTCACGGTAATCAACCAGCGATGAGGCAACCAATGTGTTACAGACATCCCGGCCTCGAACAAGCTTGCATCACTACTTGTGCAATAGAATTCAGTCCTGTCACAGGTTTGACTACGAGGAGGTCAGATGCCAGCAATCCCAAGGCAGGAGTGGCATGCCGTGCAGTCACATCCAACGCCATCATGGCTCGCAACATACTGGGGGAAGACAACCCTGCCCATCCTCTTTGGCTTCCCGCAGTTGTTAAGCACCCCATACCTTTGCATGACACATCTGAACATAGAGCCCTTGTAGCGCTCTGAGTTCATCACACCACGCCCAATTGACACGGGAGCCCCAGCCACGTCCGACCATACTCCTTGGCAGAAAAAGTTTCCATATGATCGCACAGGGCTGGCTGATCCTCAACATCCAGGCGCATCGCCCATGTAGAGTAAATGCAAAAGATCTTGAGTTTGACTGAAGGCTTGAATGTCAGGTACGCAGTCTTGCAGTTGACCCGCAAGATCTGCAGCTCTGGGAATGTGTCGCTGCCTATCACCATATGATCGCCAAGAGTCCCCAGCTGCTCTACATCAAGCTTCAGCATAGTGAGTTGAGGGAAGCGCACCTGCTGTGTCCCCTGAAACGCTTCGCGCACGTCAATCCAATCCACATATTCTATGGACTCAAACCTCCCATCCCAGGACAGCTCAGCAACCCTCCATTCTTCATGCCACGAGCACTTGTCAGTCAGCAATCTGGCTGCTGTGCACTTGACAGCCACGGAGCATGCCTCCGGCACCCAATATTTTGCAGGAAGCCGGGTGGAAAAGCAGACCCTCTGCAGCTGCACACAGCCACGCAGGTCTACAGCATACTGCTGACCATCCCGCACAGTCAAGGGCTCAATGAAAATTGTGACCAATTGAGGCAGACATGCCAGGCTTCCGCAGCACTCTGGAGAAATAGGGTTCCTGGTTATGAGCACCAGGTGCTTGAGCAGGAGCATGGGCGGGGCAGAATATAAAGCCCGGATCCTGAGAGACAGAACTGTCAGCTTTGCGGCATGCTCCACGACGATGTCCTCAAGGTACTTCTGGGCCGCCCTGCTCCTTTCACTTCTCTGTGGTGAGCAGCTGACCACCAGCTGCACCAGGTTGCTTGCCCTTGGGATGCTTGCAGGGCCTGATGCATAGTCCACAAAGTCATCGAAGCCGTCGTGGTTGATGTCCAAGTGCACGGAGAGGCCCGTGAAGTTCGATGCGTGTCCAGCTAACCACTTTGCGGAATGTGTTCCCTCGATGCAGATACGTCCTTCTCCAGGGTGCACCTATTCATCAAGACAGCTCATAAGACACTTCTTCAAGTATTAGATTTCGTTCCATATGCATTACGATAGACACCATTTGTCTATCTAAATAGAATGTGCCGGACCTTTTGAAGCCCCTTGAAGGAGCAAGCGGTGGCTGCCCAGTCCTTTGACGGCAGGTAACTGGCAATGATGGCCCAGATCTCGATGGGAAGGGTAGGACACGTTCGCATCTTCACGGTTGCTTTCCGATTCACTGAGAGCGTTTGCCTGACAGGTACTCTCTCAGCATTGCGTGGTTCAGCACAGACTTTTCTCCTTTTCCTGTTCTTCCCCATTGAATTGACTCGCTGCAGGCTTCTGCAGATCACGGACCCGCGATCGCGACTTGCTTTGGGGATTCAATTTGCATTGCTTCTCGCAAGGTGCTGCATGGATCCGAGTTTAGGACACTCAGCCAGATTCATAATGATTCAGGGCCTGAATTTCAGGCATGGCTTTGCTTTTCACATCCTAGTGTTCCCCTTGCGTTATAGAACCCTCAGTACATGTACATATGTATACACTATTGTAATTAGTGTGAAAAACTCCACAGTCCAGTCATGTCATCCACTGTGACAGCACGAGTCTGTCGGTTGATGTTCTTTATTGTTCCTGTGATCAGCTTGTGATCCGTGCAAAGAATTGGGGGGACAAGATTGCTGGATTCTTGGGTGCACACTATCTCTTTCGAGATCTTTCTTCCATCTTTCATGTCGTTGTAAGGTCAGCTACAGAACTTAGTTCAATTGAAGGACATGGAGACGCATTTGACTTTTGACAACAGGGGGAAACAGCTTGGTATACTGGTGAAGGAAAGGCTGACCACAGACCAGAACTTGCAACTGAAGGTGACTGTGTCCCTCCGATGTTCGGTGCATTTTGATGATGCAGACAATACGGGAGTAGTATTTACTGGTAGTATTTACTATGACAATCGATGCATGATAAATTTTTGCGCTACAAAAGATGTGCAGGAGTCCTTACGTTAGCACCTGATTCTACCAACTGCTTGGTATGGCTCACAAGACTGGAGCGTTTCTCTGCAGGTTGTCGGCGTTTTGAACACAGTGAATGGCGGCTTAGAATACTGTGCAAAGCTTCGGAAGTTCTTTGGAGTGCCAAAGCCCCGTGCAAGAGTAGCCAATACACTGCCAAAGGACTACTTCCTGAACCTCAAAAGAAAGGGTCAGGTGAAGTTCGGTGAACGAATGGAAACTACTTCTCTCCAGCTTACAAATTACTTCCTGTTTATCAGAGGAACCGGACGCCATGATCCAGGACGCCTGCATCTCTGTGCAGCTGAGGATGGAGTGGCTCTGCAGGTGGGCCTGGGTGTGACTTACCTTTCAGGCACTGATGACATCCTCACGGGTGTGGTAGCACAAAAGCAGTTCTTCTTTGGGCAAACGCTGAATCCGTTCTCTTTAAAAGTGAAGGCCCAGGCAGACTACAACACACAAACGCAGCAGGTGACCACCATAACACCCGCCTGGAAAGCTGTACAAGGTTGCATGAAGGTCTTCTGCTGGCCAAGATTGTTCCAGACTGTGGGTATTTCCTGCGCTGGTACCAGCAGTGACAATCACATAAACTTTGAGTGGGCATAGGATGCATCTATTGTGCCTGGTCTACAATTGGGCAGAGATACCTGGTCATGTTCCAATACCTAGAGACACGAGAAGCTTACAGTCACGTTTTGTGGAACTTGGAGGATGGATTGTGCCTGTCTGCACAGGTCGATGGTGTGGGGCGAGTGCAGCTGAGCAAAACAGTGTACAATTTCACAGACATGCAGGACCTGCGTTTGGTGCTGGGCTGCAAAGCCCACATTGACCAGAAGGGCAAAATCACGCCGGTGCGCTGTCAGATCTCTGCTTGTATGCTGGTATGACAGGCGTCCTGTATGTGCTGCAGTGATTGCATCTGTGCGGGACACATCAAAGTGGTATGCAGATCTGCTTCTTTGTGTGGCGCAAGGAACTGCTGCAGCATGGTGCACACCTGCATGAAGTGTGCGCGTCGGGGCACATATTGCTCTGCCTTTCATTGAATTGAGTCCAGCACTCATGCAAACGAGTCAATTTGTCACTCGAACAAATTGTTTGGCTGCGCAGACGCCATACGGACGCCTGCAGGAGAATAATTGGTCCCTCTTCTTCAACTTCCAGGGCTATTGGGGTGTGCGGTATGACTTGTGATCTCTCTGGCGATATTCCAAGCCTTGTGTTTGAGCCCTTGCTGTGAGCTGTGCATTGCTCACAAGGACAACGGCAGTGCCGGCGCATGCTAAAGAAAGGGCATGCGCGTGCCCTGGAGGAACACAGTTTACACATAGTTAACCAGCTTGTTGTCCTGTCGGTGATACCTTCTCGCTGGGGAGAGGGTTCAGGTGGCCGACTAGAATGGCTAATGAATGTGGTCATACATTTCGTGACTTCCAGCCTGGGACAGACATTCAACATGCATCGTTGGATGTACCTTTGATCTTTGTGCAACACCAAGTGATCAAAATGTTTTTTTGGCAAAGAAACAAGGCTTGAGCACGGACAATTGAGTTGGTCATCAGGCGTCACTGTCGTTGGAGAGACTCGTGGTTGTCACAGAGCTCCGACACATGAAGTCATGGTGATGGATGATTTGAAATCTTTGGGATGTGCCACCCCTTGCTGGATGCTAAGAAATCCTGCTGATGCTCCCTGTGGCCTGCACCGAGTGGATGTCACTGTAGCTGCCAGCGGCCAGCAGCTGGGTTAATGGATTGCACTGAAGATGGCCAGGCCCTCGTGCAGCAGACCGACGCATTGCTGAGCTGCACAGGCACATGCTCACCACGCATGCACATGTATTGTACGGTACAATCTATGGTGGCCCACCGGGGGACATCAAACATTCTGGAAGGGAGCCGGATGTCATTGATGACTGTAATCTATTTTTGACCCTGCTTTCTCTTGACCTTGTGATCGTTTCAATTCTTACAGTTGGGACCCGTTGGCCAGAGCCATCATGGAAAACCAATGATGGTTCCCAGCCGGGCGGCCGCGGCATCATGATTGGTACTTTGACGCCACATATTTCGAAATTGAATTAAATAGCCAGCCTGGCAGGATATAATCCTACGAGTACGCCAGAAGTGCATGAGGAAACTTTCTCAAAACCTGCATTGACACCACACCAGCATGCCTCACCACCTGTCAACGGTCTCTTGAGGTCCCATCCTTGAGGCCACACAGTGCTCTTGGATGCAGGGGGTACTAAAGACTAAAGAGTAGTCTTTAGTACCCCCTGTTGGATGGCATGCCAGGGTCTTGGAAACATCCGCTTCAAATACAAGCTTGTATACCAGCTCCCTTAAGGGAGCTGGTCCCAGGAGCCCTACTTGGGTTGCGCCTTTCGGAGATAGCGACGAGTCGCCGACGACCCAATCCCTACATGAAAATCGTCCTGCACAGTCCTACAATAGAATCCGCTGGACAAAGATCGTGCATGACTCCTCAAAGTCCTTGTATCGGCATTCAGATGTCGGTGCGATTGGTCTCACAAGATACGGGTGCTCATCTTGAGCTTGGCTCGGGGGATACTTTCTCGCTGGGACGGAAAGCAAGTCTCGGCATCAGTGCAAAGAATGTGAGCAGGGATCATTGCACGGTCACGACAGGTGTCGGCTCCGGGCATCTTGTACGGCCAGTCGTCTCTGCAAACAAGAAAGTTTACATTCTTCGTCACGGCGAAGCCGCAACGCTGCATGCGGGGGAATTGTCCGAGGTGCTAGATTTTTTAGCTGTAATGGATCTCTGTATGAAGACTGATTTATGCAAAAAAAGCGCTTCAGAGGTTAATCGAATGCCCTTCCTGATGCAGCTGCTTCATGGGGACACACTGTATCTCACCCAGGAAGGGAGTCAATTCAAGCACGGTTTCTTTGTCGATATTCCCGGGTCACGGCTGCGTGACCAAGAGGTAGTTGCATGCCCACCTTGCCCTTGCCCAGATCACTTCTAGGTGGAGTGCATGTGAGGCAAGAAGAGAGCTTCATGGTGCCTTCCCTGTCCCTTAGGCCGCGATTGGAGCAGATGCAGTTTTGCTTGATGGATGAATGCCGTGTCAGATCGCGTCGTGGCACTTATACTGATTATCATGTTGCCGTAGTGCTAATCCTGGTTTCCTGTTGGTAGGCTGGCAATGTGCACCAACCTAAGTATCCCCCTCTCGGACAATCACCGCATTCCAAGAGGCAGCGAAGTTCTGGCCAGGGCAGGGAGGACCACCCAGCCCCCAAAGCCACTTCTGCTGGGCCAAAGGCACAAAGTGATGTGCCCTGCTCAGTGAACACCACAGACGTATTCTGTGGCCTCACCTTTGTCTTTTGGACGACACAATTCATGACTCCTCTCATGATCAGGTGCAGTATGCTTGCTGCCTGACCTCTCACTTCCCCATAGGGAGCCTATAGCACAGCAATGATCAGATGGACGACCGCAACAGATTCCCAATAAATATATTTCTGCTCCTAGAGCAAAGCAGGCTGGTGCGGAAGTGACAGAGGAGCTGCTCATTAGAACCACCACGCACGTGGTTGCAAGCAGAGACTTTGATGCAGACGAGGCTGCCAGGAAGCTACAAGTTGTGGAGATGCATGCAACCACAGAGTGCTATGAGGTACGGGTGGACCTTCAATGCAGCAGGGCTGCTGTGTTACTTTCCTGAACAGTACAGGCATGCCAGTGCTGGAAAACACTCATGCAATCCCAGACATGCAGGTATCATATGACGGCGGCAAGCTTTTGAGGCTGCCAAAGGAGGTTCATTTTGTCACGCCAGAATATGTGAGCGAATGCCTCGCGCATGGTCAACTGCAGCCCGAGAGGGAGTTTTTGATAGACATAGTGCGCATGGCTGTTCTGGCCACTGGACAACAGGTATCAGTTGCTGCTCTACTGTGAATTTTAGCACATGCGATGCTTTCACTGGAACTGCAAAGACCTGATGTGGCTGGCTGGATACTGTCAAGCTTAGCATGTATCTGGCCAGGATGTGGGCATCGCAGATCTGGATGTCACCATGGCAGGCAGCGTGCATAGACGAGGAGCGCATCATGATCAATCAACTTCGCAGGAGGCCGGCACCGAGGCAAGTCCTAACCATTCAACATGCCAGCTGCTCTCGGCACAGAATCTCGTTGGAGGTTTCTAGTGCATGCACTTCGAGGGAGTCTCACCGGCCGTCGCCCACATACTGCAAGTCTGCTGTGTCTGTCGCTCAGTCGCATGCAACAATTATCCTGTGCTGAAAGCAATGTTCTGCAGGCTGCGCGCAAGAGCGACAGCAGGCATGGAGGGGATCTGAGGGAGCCCAGCCGGATACATGCGGAACATCATGGCGGTGGAGAAATGTCGCGGGATGTGTGGGAGCAGTGGCAGAGGGCTGGGTTTGTGCCTGCACCTGCAGCGACCCTGAATAGCAAGCATGGCAGCAAGACACGTGATGCTGCCCCGACCAGTCATCCTACAAGCAAAGATGTGGATGTCACAGAGAGAGATCAGGGGGCATCTGACGTCAGCAAGCCCTCCTTGAACAGCAAGGTCATCGCAGAGTCTCCTGGTGGACTGGTGCCCCATATGGACACTTCCTCCACAGTCACAGAGCGGGGATCATGTGGAGTGTGGGACGTGGCCTATGACAAGAGTGCAGCAGAGGAGACTGTCAGGAAGCTGGGCCTGCACTGGCACCGACAGGAGGTGGAAAGTGTCAAGCATGCTGCAGCTGACGGCAGTGGGGACCGCACTTCAGGACCTGGGACTACTGTGAACGGTGGGATTCCAGGGCATAATGGAAGCCAGGAATTGGCATCCTCTGCGCTGAACAATTCCTGTGCCCACACGGCATGCTCGGCAAAGGTGACCATTTTCAAATACTGCATGCAGCGTTTACACTAGATTAAGCTTTGACTTTTGTTTGTTGTTGTATACTGAGTATACTGAGTATACTGAGTATACTGACATAGTATACTGAGCTTGGGAAAGAAAGCCTCACAGCGAGCATGCCTCCCGACTTGCGCAGGAGTTTTGCATAGTGGATCAACTCGAGGAAATTGAAAGGAACTACCGGAAAGGGAGAGATCAGTTCAAGATAAAGGTGCCCTGCGCACCACATGTTTACAATGTGAGAAACTTTGTGCAGGAGCCAAGGAAGGCTGCCAGACCCACTGACTCCTAGCTCCTGTACAGGCCATTCAGCGCGCAATCAAGGCAGTGGTGGAGTCGACCAGTGCTCTGGTGACAGCAGAAGACTGTGAGAAGCTAGGCATCGGAGAGAAGTCCATCGAGAAACTGCAGGAAATTGTGAGCACGGGAGAGTACCGCCGCAATCAAATCATGGCGCAAGACCCTCATCATCGTGCCATCTCTTTGGTGAGACAATTGTTGGCTGCTGGCCCCTTAATAATTCCTTGCACTGACCATGTTCCCCTCACAGTGCAATAGGAACAGGAGTGGGCTGCTCATTCATTGTCTGCTGGCCCCTTATTGATATCTTGCCCTGATCATGTTTGCCGCACAAAGGAGTAGGAATAGGAGTTGGCTGCTCACTCACTGGTGTGCAGTTCATGGAGGTGTGGGGCACTGGTGAAGCCACTGCAGAGCGCTGGTACCGGGATGGCTGCCGCTCACTGGAGGATGTGCAAGGCCGCTCTGACTTGAGCATGCAGCAGGTGGGTATTTTGATTGGGGCCGAGTCTGACCTTGAAATTGGACCGAGATTTCTCAACATTCTCATTCGTACAAAGGCACCGCCCATTGTCATGCGCTCACAGGCATTGGCAGCCATCGTGGCATGTCATGTGAACACTCCATTTGCTGGGCCAACGAAACGTCTTTTTGGCATTGACTGACCTGTTGTGTGCCAGAGGACGGGCCTGAAGTACTTTGAGGACTTCAAGCAGCGCATCCCTCGGTCCGAGGTTGCTGCCATGGGCGCCATCGTGTGCGATGCGGCTGAGGAAGTGCTTGACTGTTCCAATTTGCCAGATGGCGACCTGCTGTTCTGCAGCGTTTTGGGAAGGTGCTCTCTCCTGTCTTTTGCTGACAACTCCATTTGCAGGGAGACTGCCTAAGTGGCATGGAGTCCTTTGATCTTGTCAAGTCAGGGAGTACTTTTTCATATTCAAGCGTTTCATAACAGGGCTTTCTGGGGTGTGAACAGCTACACGCGAGGCAAGCCGTTGACAGGCGATGTGGACATGCTCATTGCACCTCCTCCTAGCTGCGGCGAGATTGACAGCAGGCAGGCACTGCATGCCATCTGCAAGTGTCTCCAGAAGCGGGTGCGTCTTCCTGCAAGAAACAACACATCCCTCTCTTGTAAATTTGCACATGGGCACTTTCAGCGTGCTACTTCCTTGCAGCATTTGCACATTAAGATGACTGTGCTAAACTTAAGTTCTGCGGGTGCTATATCAGGGCCTTCTCCTGGACGACATGGCAAGCACTGCCCCTGCTGCCAGGGGGGATGGTGCCGCTACCTTCATGGGTGTGGCTCGCCACACAACATCCCCCTGCGCCCGGCGCGTGGACATCAAATTCTATCCCCGCAGGTAGAGATTGGACTGCGTCTGTTGCTGGTAAAAGCAAAGTCTGCGTCAGTGTATCAGGAACAGCCCATGGTGACACCCCAGCACAAGGTTCAGGTCGCATCCAAATGTGTTGTGCTGTTGCTATGCAGGGTCCTGCCCTTTGCCATCATGCACTTCACAGGCAGCGGCGCCTTCTCAAGAGCGCTGCGATACTGGGCACGGTCGCGCGCCAATGAGGCACGAAGGTTTCAGCCGAGTGCGAATGGCTTCAAGCTAAGCGACTACGCATTAGTGCCCATCCAAAGCAAGGAGCCTACCCGGCAGGCGTCCAATTACCACAATGCTGAAGTACGATCCATTTCCTGCCTGATGTCATGTGCACCACATTGTATACTTTGCTGATGTCAACAAGTGAAGTGCTCAGATGGGGCACATGCTGTTACTGTCACCAAAAGTGTTCATGGTTGAGTCAATTTGTTTTTATGAATTACAGGTGGAGCTGGGTCCATCACTGGACTGCAACTGTGAAGGCGAAATATTTCGAGCTCTTGGCCTGGATTATGTCCCACCGCACATGAGATACTTTCATAATTTTGAATGAAATACGTGTTGGCATTGAGCGCACATGTGTACATCTGTACAGCTTTGTGCATGCAGCTGTTCAAATTGGAATTCATACGGTGTAAGTGTTGGTACATTGAGTTCAGTAATCCAAAATTTAGACCATCGCTTATCATATTCTGGTACTGCCGCATAAAGTGTCTACACTGACCGCAGAGTGCCGGGATGCGCATAGTGCACCCGGATGGGGTAATTTTTTTTTTTTTTTTTTTTTAAGGAGAACCCCTCTATTACAGGCATGAGGGTAGCGAACTTCCCAACACACACATAATAGGATATTTAGGGAAACCTGACCGAGTTTGGGGCACGCAAAACACTCCCGCAGGAGGATAGGGCGATACCCAAGGAACATCAAAGCAATGGGAAACGGCATGGTCACAATGGCAATCGTGTCCAGACAATCAAGGACAATCAATCATCGTCGATGGAATGTAGGAAGGTAACAATAGGGCCTAACGCGATGACTAAGTCGGGCAGTCAATAACGCCCACTGGTTTGCGGGAAGCTAATCTCTTCAAAGTCAGTGACAAAGCATGGCAAGCTTCATACAACACACCAACCCAGCAGTGGGTTGGGATAGGCAGGAGGTACCATGTTCTCAGTCCTAGACACCCGCTCAATATGAACACACATGAGAGTTATGAATGCACAGGAACAATGAGGAATGCACCGGATGACACAATGTGAGGGGAAGGACACGTGATGGACACACTTGATGAAATGATTCTAATGGGGTTGGAGACAAGAAAACACAGGAATTTGCTACCAGGACCCTGGGGAGAATGGGCTTCATTGAATGGGTGGCAGCGTCAAAGCTCTCCAGCGCGCCGGTGAAGAGGTGCACAGGTTGAGGGGCGCACGACTGAGCCGCCCGACCGGGAGAACCCGGTACATGAGAGCCGGCGGAGCATGTCTGTGGGGGCGAGGCCACAAGAACTGGTGGGTGAGGCCAGTGCCCCAGAAGGGAAAGGAAACCCCAGGGGCCATGCCCGGCCGTGCTCTCTGGGATCTTATCATGCAAGGACACGGGCATAGAGTCATTCGGCTAGATTACACCCAGGCTTCCTTCCTGTCACACGCCCTCTAGATTGACCTGCACACGAAGATGTCACGTCAACACCCATTCTGCAAACTAGCCATGTCATGTGTTAGAGCCAAAAATCCAAAAGGTGCAAAACTCGAGTCGTGGGCGGAAATCGGGGAGGTACTAGTGTTTTTCAGTGCTTTGTGGGGAATTGTGGAGTTGGGGACAGGCTGGCACGTGCCTTCTAGGTGCTGTGTGGATTGCAGCAGATCTTGCACGCTGAGAAAGGTGTTGTAAAGTTACTAAAAAACGAAAAACAGCAATTATGGCGTTCGCTAGGGGCGACAAGGGGGTACGGCCACTGAAGTTGGGAGAGATCACGCACAGTTGGGGTGACGGAGCTCGCAGAGGGGATGTTCGGCAGGAGGTCCAGGCGCACTTGGCGGTGCAGAGGCCTTGGGTGTTATCGATGACAGAACAGGTACTTGTCATCCTCAAAGGTGGGCGTAGCAAGAAGATGGGGGAGGTGAAAAAGCGAAGTGCAGGGTTTGGTCGGATGCTTGAGCAGACGCGGACGGATATGGACGTTTGAATCGGAAAGAATTGCTGAGAGCATTGTAAAGTTGAAGGAGATCATTCATTTTGACGAAAAGGCCCTGGATGCTGACATGCGTGTGTGCAATGCAGAATGTGGCGGAGGCAAGAAAGTTCAAGGATTTCTGGAGGGCGAACCTGGGGCACGCAGCAGCGGCCGTGACGTCTTTCGTGAACGTGAACGTCATCAACGTGTCCGGGATGGCAGGTATGTCTGAAATTGTCAAGCATACAGATGTATAGATTTGGCAGTGAGAAGTGGAAAGCGACCGATACCAGACAAGCGAGTTGGAAAGCCCTGAGCTGGAGTGATTTATATGATAGGATGCAGAGAGGTGCATATGCAGAATTGACATGGTGGACGGAATTGCCATTGCAAAGAAGTGCCTGACTGACAGGTGGAATGTGCTGGTGACTTGCAGGAAACTGCCTGCTGCATTGCACACTGCATGCAGCGACAAGCCTGGATGACGTCATGGGGCATCAATCCCGGTGACAGCCTGGAGATGCAGGCAGCGACCCTGAGATTCTGGTTCAAGTCGACATACGAGACGTTTCTGGGAGAAGCACAGGGCAGGGGCGACGCTGCCATGGCCGCAGAGTGTCTGCGGCTTGTGGAGAGCCTGCGTGGCAGCGAGCACCCGTACGAAGACATGGCGCACCTGATCAGCGAGCAGCTGCGCGCCGATGTGTACGTGGCGCGCGTGGAGGACGAGCGGCTGTTCACAGCCGAGCGCCACCGGCTGCACGCAGGTGAAAATGACAAACAGTGTTGAGCTGACATTAGAATACAATATACGAATCCGAACGCGATCCTGTTCTATCCCTGTCGGCCAACCGTATAAACGTGCCTTTCATGTCTGTTCCACCACTGGTTGCCCGCACATCCATAATTGCCTGCCAGCGATTGATGATTGCCTGCTTTGCTGTGACCCCTGCCTCCAGCTGCAAGCCCTAGGCTTGCCCCGTGGGTCCTCCAACGTCACCTCAGCGGTGTTGCGTTGCCGGCGGGCTGGAGTGCGCCTCTGGGGATGAGGTTACCCTCTGGTGCTTGGGACATGTCCATCGCTAGGAGTTCCCTTTCTGTGGTATGCCTTCATGCTTGCGCTTCTCTTAGGTATCGCATTATCCTCCTGCGGGAGTGCTCTGCGTGCCCCAACTCTGACAGGTTTCCCCAAATATCCTATTGCATGCGTGCTGGGAAGCGTGCGATTGGCACCTATGTAATAGCGGGGGCTCCCCCTTAAAAAAAAAAAAAAAAATCCAGTAGGGAGCCCAGACGCGGAGAATATTTGAACTGTGCAACAGTAGTAGAACAGACTATGGTAGAAGAAGAGGACATGAAGCGGTGATGAACTGTGAGCTCGCGATAGAAGAGTGCCGGGGTGTGTTGCGTAGAGACCGGGGACTTGGCGGATCGATGCGTGTGGATGTTTCTGCACAGCGGGCACTTCCAGGTCATTGTGTGCCGCTCGCAATAGCGACTGGTGTTGAGCCCCCGGACCTCGGCTGATGGCATCGATCACTACTATATATTACCAGATGGTGAGCACTCACTGAGGCATGCATGCCATGGCATGCTGGGGCGCAATGTTGTGTTGGAGACCTGAAATTCTGCCGGAGCGCATATGCAGAGATGGGGTCTCTTGTGTGACTGACACGCATGTGTGTATCAGTTGACAGCAAAAGCAAGCATGGCGGTGCCAAGCGGGGTGCTGATGACAGGCGCACCCGCCGCAGGCAGTGCCGCGGGATCGGGAGTCAATCATGCAGGGGGGCTGGCGGGCCCGGGCAGCAACGGGCGTGCAGGTGTGGTGACTAAGTACTCGCGTTTTCAGTAAGACAGCAATGGGTGTCACTGGAAGCTTCAGGAAATGATGGTGAAACTGCCATATGGTTTTGCATGATCGATCACAGGGCGCCGGAGGGACTGAGTCCTTGCGTTTTCACAGGGTGCATGATCCTGTAACAAAGGGTTGACGAGGTGAAGGCATTGCCCCTTCCCAGTGGTGCACTCCAGCATCATATTGAGTGGCAATTGAGGCACTCACAGGTCAAAGCCCAAGCTATCACAGGCAGCACTACCCAGAGGCATCAGCAGCAGGGGAGCGAGTGCGGCAACTGCAGCATTTCGCTCGCACCACTGGAGGCCGCCAAGGCACCTAGAATGCATGGCACATCGAACGAATTCTACCTTCGCTTTTGGCCTGCGCTGGGGCAGGAGAGGCCTTCAGCAGCGGTGCCAGTCCAGCGCTGTGCCATCGCTGCAGTAGGGTCGCGCCACGCTCCTCTATAATTATAACTT